>JARFRI010000045.1 GCA_029287335.1 Phycisphaera sp.
CGAGGGGGCTGAGGGATCGTGGACCCATCCCGCTGAAGCGGGCTGGGCGGGGGTGGAGTTTGTGGTGAGGCGGTGGGTGCCGGGTTTGAGAGGGGGTTTCGGGGGCGTAGAGAGTCGATGATTGTTTGCTGTGTGTTAGGATTTGGTTAAATCGGCGATTTTGGGCTCTGGCGCGGGGTGCCGGTATTCGAATAATGGGTCGGGGTCGTCCTGGACCTTGTTCTTCAGGCCCAGGTGCTCGGCACCGGCCCGGGTCAGTTGTCGGCCTTTGCGGGTGCGGGCGAGGAAGCCGATCTGGAGGAGGAAGGGTTCGACGGCTTGCTCGAGGGTGCCTGCGTCGTCGCCCAGGGTGGCGGCGACGGCTTCGAGGCCGACCGGGCCGCCTTCGTAGACCTCGGCGATGCAGCGGAGGTATTTGCGGTCCAGTTCGTCCAGGCCTAGCGAATCGACGCCTTCTAGCTTGAGGGCTTGGTCGACGACGGTGGTGTTCAGGGCGTTGTTGTGGCGGACCTGCGAGAAGTCGCGGACCCGGCGGAGCAGGCGGTTGGCGATGCGCGGGGTGCCACGGGAGCGCATGGCGACGGTTGCTAGCGCCGCGGGGTCGTCGACGCCCATTTCTAAGAGGCCCGCGCTGCGGGTGAGGATGTGGAGGAGGTCTTTTTCGCTGTAGAACTCGAGGCTGTGGGTTAGGCCGAAGCGGGATCGCATGGGGCTACTGATCAGGCCGGCCCGGGTGGTGGCGCCGATGAGGGTGAAGGGCTGGACGGGCAGCGTGATGGTCTTGGCGTGCATGCCCGAGTCGATCTGGACGTCGATCTTGTAGTCTTCCATCGCGGAGTAGAGGTACTCTTCCAGGGCGATGGGCAGGCGGTGGACCTCGTCGATGAAGAGGACGTCGCGGGGCTGGAGCTTGGTGAGGATGCCGACGAGGTCGCCGGGCTTGGTGAGGGCTGGGCCGGCGGTGACGGTGAGGTGGGTGCCCATCTCGTTGGCGATGATGTGGGCGAGTGTGGTTTTGCCTAGGCCGGGTGGGCCGTGGAGGAGGACGTGCTCCATGGCTTCGCCGCGCTGTCGGGAGGCGGTGAGGGTGATGGAGAGTTTTTCGGTGAGGGCGGGCTGGCCGACGTACTCGGCGAGGGTCTGGGGGCGCAGGGCGAGGTTGAACTGCTCGTCCTGGGGCGTGGAGGCGTCGGCGGTGATGATGCGTTGGGTCGCCACAGGGATAGCTTAACGATTCGGTGGGAAACAGCCCGGCAAGATCAAAAAAGCTCCAAATCCCCCGCTTTCGCACTTTCGACTCACATTATTCGCAACAAATGGAAATAGATTGGGTTCATAATCGTCTTTAACCTCCTAGGGGTTGCGAATTTTGGCCCATTGGCCACTTGAGCTCCCCTGTCAGCCGGACCACTTTCCGGGACGGCCCTAACGATAGGTCAGAACACCATGACGACTCAAACCCCTACCGCACCCACCAACCCCCGCGTCCAGCGTGTCCTCGCCCGGCTCCGCCGAAAGCAATTGGACCTGGCGATCTCGGGCAACGTGTCCGACTCGGCCCGATACGCCCAGCGTGCGTGGAAGGTGCGTCTGTTTGGCCGAAAGGCCGCCTAAGCACAACGCAGCAGGCCCCATAAGCGTACGAAATCCGTTCAGCGCGAACCGATCCGGCCGCGATGACGTGCTACAATTCCAGGTCCTCCAGTTTTTCTATCTGGCCCGCCGGAGTTGTTCATGTCGACCGCTACGCCTCACGCACACGATCACGACCATTCCCACGACCACGGCCTCGACGCCGATTGCTGTGATGTCGGGGGCATGGCCAAACTCGGCCAGTCCGATGGCGAGCAGAAGCTCGACTTCCAGATCATCGCGGTGCTGCTGGGCGTCACCGTTCTGATCGCGTCGTTTATCTCGATGCTGATCTACCCCTGGGGTACCGGGCCTGATGGGCACACCGACAAAATCGTCAGCACCGTGCCGTTCCAGTCCGCGATGCTTGCCGCGGTTGCGTCGATCCTGCTCGGCGGGCCGATCGTCTGGGGTGCCGCCAAAGGGCTGGTGACCGGCCGATGCTCGCACGACCACGGCCCGGGCCAAATCGGCCACGACCACGAACACGTCGCCGGCGGCTCGCACATGGAAGAACTCGTCGCCATCGCGATCATCGCGGCCTTTGCTGAAGGCATGTACGTCGAGTGCGCGGTTGTTGCATTCTTCATGTTGATCGCCTCGTTGATTGAGCACCGCACCGCGGCCGGCGCACTGAAGACCATCGAGTCGCTGATTCGGATCACGCCGACCAAGGCCGTGGTGATCAACGAGGCGGGCGAGCAACAAGAAGTCAAAGCCGCGGACCTCAAGCCCGGCGACCGCGTGCTGGTCCTGCCCGGCGACAACATCCCCGGCGACGGCAAGGTCGTCGAGGGCAACTCCACCGTCGACCAGGCCAACATCACCGGCGAGTCCGTCCCCGTCGATAAAACGCCCGGCGACGAAGCCTTCGCGGGTACGATCAATGAGACCGGCCGACTGGTCATTGAGATCTCCCGTGCCGGCGAAGACTCCACGCTCGGCAAGGTGCAATCACTCATCCTCCAGGCCGCGCAGACCAAGCCCGCCGTCGTCCGCGAGTTGAGTAAGTACGCTTCGTACTACACGCCGGTCGTGCTGATCCTGGCCTTCATCATCTTTGTGTTCACCAAGGACCTGCGTAACTCGATCTCGCTGCTGCTGATCGCCTGCCCTTGTGCGTTGATCCTTTGTGGACCGACCGCGATCGTTGCGTCGCTTTCCGCGTCGGCTCGCCTGGGCGTGCTCGTTAAATCGGTCAGCGATCTTGAAGTGGTCCGCCGGGTCACCGCGATCGTCTTTGACAAGACCGGTACGCTCACGACCGGCGACCTCAGCGTCACACGGATGAAACCCATCGAAGGCGTCGAAGGCGCGGAACTGCTCCGCCTTTGCGTGTCGGCCGAAGTTCACTCGCGGCACCCCGTCGCCCGTGCAGTGGTTGAGGTGGCTCAAAAAGCCAAGCTGCAACCCACGCCGACCATTGGCTTTGAGGAAGTGTCGGGCCGAGGCGTGAAAGCAACCTTGGAAGACGGCAGCTCGGTCTACGTCGGCCGGGAAGCCTTCCTGATCGACAACGGCATCGATGTCTCCAAGCTCGACACCAGCGAAACCGAAGGGCTGAGCCTGCTCTTTGTCGCGCATAACATGCAGGCCATCGGCTGGCTTGGCTTGGCCGACCAGCCCCGCGCGGGGGCTGCCGAGGCGCTGCACGAGCTCGACGAAGCGGGCGTGAAGCGCCGCGTCATGATCACCGGCGACCGCTGGTCGCCTGCGCGTCGTGTGGCCGAGGCACTGGGTATCACGGACTTCACCGCAGAAGCCCTGCCCGGCGATAAGCTCGAACTCGTGGAACAACTCAAAGCAGAAGGCCATACCGTCGCGGTCGTCGGCGACGGCGTCAACGACGGCCCCGCGCTCGCCGCAGGCGACGTATCGCTGGCCATGGGTGCCGCAGGCTCGGACGTCGCGATCAACTCCGCGTCCATCGCGCTGATGAACAACAACCTCAATCGCATCCCCTTTATGGTCGGTCTGTCGCGGAAAACCGTCACCGTCATCCGCCAGAACCTCGCGGGCACGATGATCTACATCCTCGCGATGATCGCCCTGCTGCTCGCCGGCTGGATGGCTCCGTGGGTTGCTGCGGTCGGGCACGGCATCAGCTCGATCGTCGTCATCTTCAACTCCGCAAGGCTGGTCCGTGAGGGTGAAAACCTGCACACCCCCGACACCACCGAGCAGACCGGCCGACGTGCCCGCAAACTTGAACACGTGGGCACGCCCGCCGCAGCGCCTGCGACGGCCTAAACCCCAATTCGATGCCGCAGCGGGCCACTTGCCGATACACTGGTTATCGGCCACTTCCCCTGCGAAACGATCCATGCAACTGAGCCTGAAACCAACGACCGCTGCCCTGCTCGCCATCGGCCTGACCCTGGTCGGCTGCGAAAGCACCTGGCTGGCGTCCGGCAACGACCGGCCTAGGCCCGTCGTTCAGCCCGATGACTTCGTCGGCGAACCGCAGGCCCAACAAGAAACCACCGGCGATGAAGAGACCGCGCTGGTCACCACGCAAGAACCCGTCGCGGCCACCAGCGACGCTGGCGAACCTGTCAAGAACCCGCGCTCGCAGCAGGCCCTTCCCGTCGATGCGATGGTCGGGCATATCAATGGCGAGGCCGTCTACGCCGACCAGATCTTCGACGTCAACCTGGTCGCCCAGCTCGAGTCCTTCGGCCAACGCTTCGATCGCGAGGCGTTCGGGGATGCCGCCGGCGGCGTGATCCAAGACCGGCTCCAAGGCATCATCATCAACAAGCTGATCCTCGGCGAGGCGGAGCGAAATCTTCTTGAGAGCCAACGCCGAGGCGTCGAAGGCCGCATCCAGTCAGAGCGCGAAGAGCTGCTGCGTTATTACGGCCAGGGCTCGCTCGCTAAAGCCAAGGCCGAGTTCCTCAAAGAGCGTGGTAAGGAGCTCGGCCAGCACCTGGCCGACTTCCGCGAAGAGCTGGTCATCGGCAGCTATATCCGCTCGAAGGTTATGCCCAAGATCGTCGTCAATCAGCGCGATGTCGAACGCTACTATGCCGACAATATTGAGAAGTACCAGCAGCCCGATACGCGGATCGTCCGCCTGATCCGCGCGGTCGATGCGGGTGTCGCAGCACAAATCGAAGAACGCCTGGGCAAAGGGCAGGGCTTCGACAAGCTCGCGGGTGATCCGTCGCTGAATCAATACAACCCCCAGAACGCGGGCGTCTTCAACAACGGCAACCCGATCCCCGGCGACAAGGTCATCGGCCTTGAGCCGGTCAATGCGGCACTGATCAAACTCGCCAGCGGTAAGCACGCCGGCCCGATCACCGTCGGCGACGCCACGTTCTTCGTGCAGGTCGTTCAGCGGACGCCGGGCGTCAAGATCGAGTTGGCCGAAGCGCAGATCAAGATCGAGCAGATCCTCCGCTCGACCCAGTTTGAGAAGTACGCGCTCCGCTTCCGCTTGGACCTGCTTAAGCGCGGCAGCTACTCCGACCCGGCGGAGATGGGCAACAAGCTCCTGGACATCGCCTACGCACGGTACGATCAGTAGTCATGCGATGGCCTGGACCTCTGCGTCGGCTGCTAAGCCAAGACCTGTCGCCCGGCGAGCAAGGCGAGCGGCTCGCGGAGAAACACCTTAAAAAGCAAGGCTACAAAGTAATCGCGCGCAACCTGCGCAGCAGGCTCGGCGAGATCGACCTGCTCATGCTCGGGCCCGACGGGCGCACACTCGTCTTCGTCGAGGTCAAGACGGCCAAGGCCAATCGCCAGTCGAAGATCCCGCCGGAGCATCGCGTGGGCCCAAAGAAGCAGCGCAAGATCGCAACGCTCGCGGCGCAATTGATTGCCAAGCAGAAACTCACGGGTCGGCCTATCCGTTTCGATATCGTGGGTGTTGATCTGCATGACGACCGCGCCGCAGACATCCGGCACTACGCCGGTGCGTTTGAGTCGCCGTGGTGATGGCGTAGGGAATCGGGAATATGGAGTAGGGAGTCGGCAAGGCGAACGAGCCAAAAAAAACGCCGCATATGCATGCGGCGTTGAATCGTTTGAGTTCTTTCAAACCAACCTGTTGCCTACTCCCGAGTCCCTATTGCCTACATCAATGCGGGTCGGAATCCAATAGGCCCGGCGGGGGAACGTAGTCACCCGTGCCGTCGTTGGCCGCTTGATGCTCGCGTGCGACGTCTTGTGCGGTGATGGTTGGCTCGTACTGCCACGTGTCGAGCATCACGAAGCCAATGAAAAGCGCCACGAAACCTAGTGAGCCGAGGATACACAGGCCGTGGAAACCGCGGTCCCACCAGATGTGCATGAAGATCAGCACGACGAGGACTGCCTTGACCAGCGCGATGCCCAGCGCGACGACGATGTTCAATGGGCCAAGGTCCACGTTGATCGCGGCGACGGTGAGGATCGTCAGCACCATCAGCGCGAGGAAGACGACGGTGAGCAGTTGCCAACTCACGGCGTGGTGCTCGTGATCACCATGGCCATGATCGTCGTGGGCGTGTTCGGTTGTAGTAGCTTCGGACATGTTGGTTTCTCTTATTCGTATCCCGCAGCATTGCCGCTCGCGGTGCTCGCGTCAACGCCGCGGGCTTTTTATTAACTTCTATCTACTAACTTCTAACTTCTTCTTTAGTGGATCAGATACAGCAGTGGGAAGAGGAAGATCCAGATCAGGTCGACGATGTGCCAGTACAGGCCGACGATGTCGACCGGCACGTTGTACTCGGGGCTGAACGCACCGGCCATGGCTTTACCCAGGACCCAAGTGATGCAGCCCATGCCGATGATGACGTGCAGGGCGTGCAGGCCTGTTGCCATAAAGTAGATCTGGAAGAACAGGTGGATGCGGTCCTGCACCGACTTAGGCTGGAACTCGTAGGGGATGTAGTACTTGGCGTGGCTGAAGTCGGGCATGCCCAGCGGCGGCGCGTTGGCGTGCGCGTCATGGCCGCCGTGGTCATCGGCGAGCGCGACGGCATGGGCCTGAGAATCGACCAGGCCTGTCGCACCAGCGGCCGGGGGCTTGATATTTGAAGCGCCAGCCGATGTGCTGGACACAGGGATCAGGCCCACGAGGGTCGCCGTGTCGATCGCGGGGTCGGCGGCGTAGGCCGGGCCGTCGTTGTGGTTCTCTTTGGGCTTGGGCTCGGCGTGGTCGCCGTCTTTGTGGTCGTGGTCATCCTTGGCGTGGCCTTTGTCTTTGTCGTGATCGCCGCCGTGGCCACCGTTTGCTTCTGCCCAGGCGATCGCGTCTGCAATGCCTGCATCGGCGAACATGTGCATGATGTGCTCTTGGTAATGGCTTTCCTTGCCCTTTTTACGTTTGTATGCGTCGTACTCGGCAAGCTCTTCGAAGGCGCCTCGCTTCTTGTAGAGGTCGTAGGTCGCTTGGACGGGGTGCGGCGTGTAGCCGTGGTGCATCAGCTTCTTGAGCTCAACGACCGCGATCTCATTGAGCTGGGCTTCGCGGGTGATCGTCAGTTGTTCTTCTTCGCCCTCGATGATGATCTTGTTGGTGTTCGCGGGTTTGCCGTTGGCATCGGTGATGGGGTAGTACAGGTTGCTCGTGCCCGGCCAGATGTTCTCAGCGAACTTAGAGGTGTATTCGAAATACTTAATCACCAGGAAGCCAAAGCCCCCCGCCAGCGTGAGCACCAGCAGCAGGATCAGGAAACCCTTCTGGCCCAATTGCGCCGCACGGACGCCCAAGGCCATGGTGAACGACGAGGCCAGCAGGATCGCCGTGTTGATCCCGCCCATCTTCCAGTCCAGGAAGCCATGGGCATAGGCGAAGATGTCGGGGTGGTTGGCCCGGTACAGCGCGTAGGCGCAGAACAGGCCTCCGAACATCATCACCTCGGTGACGAGGAAGAGCCACATGCCAAGCTTGCCGGACTCGAACTGCTGTTCGGGCGTGTCGAAGTGGTGGGCGAGATACTCGGGCCCGTGGTGGTCGTGTGTGTCGTGATCGCTCATGGGAGTTGGTATTGGGTCTTAGGTGGCTGGGTCGTGGGTGTTTCGCTTGTGTTCTGATTCGTGTCTGTGCTGGTCTTCCAATACCGAACACCCAGAACCCAACACCCCTCAGTGTGCTGGCTTATGCTCCGGGTTGCTCGGATCGTGATCCGGGTCCAGGACGTAGCCGTCGATTTTTTCGTCGTACTTCCAGTCCCGGTACTCGTACGGGTCGGTGCCGACCGGGTCGTATTTAAAGTTCTCGTGCGGTGGCGGGGAGTTGGTGTGCCACTCGAGTTGGTTGCCGCCCCATGGGTTGGCGGGGGCACGCTTGCCCTTCTTGGCCATGATCCAGTTGACAAGGATCATCACAAGCCCGACCGTCAGGATGTATGAACCCAGCGTCGAGATGTGGTGGTAGACCGTGTACTGGTCCAGATACGTCGCGTATCGGCGGGGCATACCCTGCGTGCCAGCGATGAACTGGATAAAGAAGGTGACGTTAAAGCCGATGAAGGTGATCGCCCATGCGATCTTGCCGGTCCGCTCGTTGTACATTCGGCCGAACATCTTGGGGAACCAGTAGTACATGCCGCCGAGGAACGCGAAGAGCGTCGAGCCGACCATGACGTAGTGGAAGTGAGCGACGACGAAGTAGGTGTCGTGCATGTAGATGTCGGTGGACAGCGCGGCCAAAGGCAGGCCGGTCAGGCCGCCGATGGTGAAGAGCCAGATAAAGCCCATGGCGTAAAGCATCGGCGTGTCGAGGCGGATCTTACCCTTCCACATCGTCGCCAGCCAGTTAAAGACCTTGATCGCCGAAGGGATCGCGACCGACATCGTCAGCAGCGAGAACAGCGCGTTGATCATCGGCGACTGGCCGGAGGTGAACATGTGGTGGCCCCACACGATGAAGCCGAACAGCGCGATCGCCAGCGATGAGTACGCAATGAACTTGTAGCCGAAGATGTGCTTTCGGCTGAACACGGAGATGATCTCGCTGACCACGCCCAGTGCCGGGAGGATCATGATGTAGACCGCCGGGTGGCTGTAGAACCAGAAGAAGTGCTGGAACAGGACCGGGTCGCCGCCGAGCTTCGGATCGAAGATGCCGATGCCCAGTGCGTTCTCTGCGGCCAGCAGCAGCAGCGTGATCGCCAGGACCGGCGTCGCGAGGATCTGGATCACGGCCGTGGCGTAGAGCGCCCAGAGGAACAGGGGCATATTGAACCAGCCCATGCCCTTAGGCTTGAGCATGTGGATCGTCGCGATGAAGTTCAGTCCCGTGAGGATCGACGAGAAGCCAAGCACAAACGCACCCATCGTCGCGAAGATGACCGAGTTGTTCGCCTGGATCGAGTACGGGGTGTAGAAGGTCCAGCCGGTATCCAGGCCGTTGGGTATATACGACAAGAAGGCCGGTGCGTTCTCGCCGCCAAACGCCAAGTGGATAATCGCACCGACAAGCAGGCAGCCCAGCAGCGCCCCGCCACCCATCCAGCAGTAGAAGCTCATCAGGTTCAGCCGGGGGAAGGCGACGTCTTTCGCGCCCAGTTGCAGGGGCAGGACCATGTTGCCCAGGATCGCGGGGATCGCGGGGATGATGAACATGAAGACCATGATCGCCCCGTGGAGCGTGAACGCCTGGTTGTACAGGTTGTTCCAGGTTGCGCTGCCGACGACGCTGTCGTCGGTGATGTTGCTGGCGGCACCGAAGAGCAACTGCGTCCGCAGGGCGATGGCGAAGACCCCGCCGAGGAAGAACGACAACAGAACGACGACCATGTACATCAGGCCGATGCGCTTGTGGTCCAGCGTTAACGCCCACGACAAGATGCCCTTGCTGTGGTTGATGTAGTTGTCGCCCGGCTTGAGTTCGATCTCTTCGCCGTAAATATCAGTGGTAATTGGTCGGTCTGCTACGGTCATAGTGTGTGTCTCCAGTCGCAACTGCAATGCGTCCGGCCAGTGTTAATCAGTCTGCCGCGTTGGCGGCTTGGTTGGTTTGGCCTTCCGGATCGGCTTGGCCGTCCGGGGTGTCTGCTTCGGGGATGTCCGCTTCAGGGGTCTCAGGCGTGTCACCTTCGCCCGCTTCGCCGCCTTCTTCACCTTCTGATTCGCCCTTGAGCGTGCCGTCGAGGTTGAGGTCGCCGTAGGTCAGGCCTTCGTCGGCTTTGGCCTTATCGCTGACGGACTTCATGAACTCGATGATGCCGCGGACCTCACGGTCGGTGAGGTTGGGGAACGCGGCCATGTTGTTGCCATAGGTCCCGCCGCCGGCCTTGCCCGCGAGCTTCGCGCTGGGGTTACGGATCGATTCATAGATGTAAGCATCATCGACATCGACCGGACCGGCGCTGGTCGCGTGGCCGGTGGTGCCGTAGAGGTTCTGCCAGCTTGGGAAGTTGGCGGCACCCGAGCCGTCGATCGAGTGGCAGCTCTTGCACTGGGTGGACCAGATCGTTTCACCAAGTTTCACCAGCGGCGTGGTCGGATCGACCAGCGTCATGCTCGCGTACCACTTCTCGTAATCCTCGGGCTGGTACACGTAGACCTTGGTGAGCATCATCGAGTGGTTCTGGCCGCAGTACTCGGTGCAGAACAGGTCGTAGACGTTGCGGCTGACAGTGACCGTGCCGCCTTCTTTGGTGGGGATGGTTGTCTTTTCCGCCGTCGCTTCGTCGTAGTGTGCCTCGAACCACATCTGATTAAACCGGCCGGGCACAACGTCTTTCTTCACGCGGAGTTGTTTGATAAAGACCGAGTGCAGCACATCATTGGACTGCAGCGTCAGACGCACCGGCTGGTACGCGGGAACGTGCAATGCCGGGGCCATCGCTTTGCCACTTTCCGGATCGGTCTCGGCCTTGGAGTTGGCGCCGTTGGGATAGGTAAAGTCCCAACCCCACTTGTAGCCGGTGACCATGATGTCGTACGAGTTCTCTGGCGGGGTGGACTGGTGCAGGAAGCCGCGGAAGCCCCAGATGAAGATGATCGCGAGGATGAACGCCGGGATCACCGACCAGGTCACTTCCAGCGCGGTGTTGTGCGTTGCGCCGACGGCCACGCCTTCTTTTTTCTGCTGGCGATAGCGCATCGCGAAAAAGACCATGAGCCCGGCGTTGAACACCAGGAAGATCCCGCAGATCACAAGGATGAAGTACGCGAGGCTATCGACCTGGTTGCTCGCCGACGCATCGATCGGGAACCAGGTTGATTGGGGCTGTACTTCGGCCAACAGGTTGAGGTAGGTGGTATCCATGTCGTTTCTTCTAGCAATCCAAGTCAAGCAGGGTTCGGCATTGCCTTATGCGTGTCGCCCTGCAGTTGTCGTCTGCGTTTTTCATACGCGAAGCCGGCCCAAACAAGCCCGGCCACAAAAAGGATCGTCACCCCGCCGCCGAGCATCATGATGAACGATGCGGTCGCGGTGTAGTTGTTCGCCTCGGCGTCCCACACGAAGCAAGTCACAAAGGCCTGATCAAACAGCGAGCCGACCTTACCCTGCGACGTCTCGACGATCGAGAGGCGAAGCGTTCGTCCCGAGTATGCCGTGCCGCTGAGGTAGCGTTTCACGACACCTTCACCGTCGGCCAGGACGAGCACGCCGGGGTGGCCATACTCGTTCTGCGGTTTGATGTACATATAGCGGTAGCCGACCGCATCGGTCAGCGCCTTGATCGCTTCGGGGGTGCCGGTGAGAAAACGCCAGCCCTTGGCCGACACATCCACGCCTGCTTCTTTCAGCTCCGCCAGCGTCGTTTCCTGCATCTCCGCGGAAACCTCTGCCGTCTCCTGCGGGTCGATCGAGACATTCAGGACGATGAAGTCTTCGCCCATATTCAGAACGACATCCGGTAGCGTCGTGTCCAGTAGGATACGCATCGCGATACAGATAGATGGGCAACGGCTGTAGCCGAGGTTGATGATGACCGGTCGGTCTGATCTGAAAAAGCTGCCCAATTCGACGGACTGACCCGACTCATCGATGAGCGTGATGTCATTGGGGATCGGCGAGTTGACCTTCTCGATAATCCCCACCTCGCGGGCCAAATCCTCGGTCCACGGGCTGGCGACGTTGGTCGGGTTGTCGCGGTTCTTACTGTTATCGATCCGAGCAGCAGCGGGCAGGCAGACGACCAAGCCAAGGAGCAACGCCAGCGCAGCGACCGCGCCTCGGCGGGCTGCCGTGCGCGGGGTCGGGTTGGCTTTGGCCCAAGCGGGCATGACGCATACTCCTGTCATCCCCCGTCGGCGAGAATCGTCTCACCATCGTGGAGGGAATCCTAGTCATCAAATCGGGTCGCGTCCTGCGATCCAGTTTCAATCCGTTCAACAATCAAAAGCCAAGGCCTCGGCGGTAACCGGGGCCGGCCGATCTATTCCGTCTCGCCGCTCTCGCCGTCACCAGCCGCGGGTGCTTCTTTGACCTGCCCAGCCGCGATCGACAGGATCGCCGCATCGATGTCGCCGAGATTAGCTTCCTGCTCGGCACGCACGCGCATGTATGCGGCGTCGTGCATCGGGGCTGCGTCTCCATCTTTATTGAGGAACACTTGCTCTTTGAGCACAACCTTGGCCTCGTACTCGTACCACGCCAAGCCGAACATCGAGATCGCCACGAGCGACACGGTCGCACCGATCGAGATCGCGAAGATCAGGGGCATGTTGATTTGTTTGCTGCTGCTTGCCATATTTTTATTTGGTGATTTGGCGAAGTACGATTTGGCGATTGGCTTATCGCCGGCATCTTTGCGTCCGTCTCTTCTTTTGGGTCACCAAATCCTTTCGTTTACATCATTCTCAATTTCACCAAATCGCTACATCACCCAGTCGCCAAATACCTCAATGGTGGATCGGCGCCCAGACATTCGTGTCAAGGGCGGTGGTTTCGTGCAGGCGCGGATCGCCGTAGGCCAGCGGTGCGTGCCGGGCATAGCGCCGGATAAACGCCGCGAGCACGACGGCCAAGAGCATCAGCACCGCGCCGATCTCCGGCAGGCCGAAAGTCACGCCCGGGCTCTCGAAGAACGGCATCATGTACCAGTAAAAATCCAGGTAAACCATCAGCAGCATCCACGTCGCCGCACAGGCCAGTGCCGTGAGGTTTCGCTTCACGTGTCGGCTCAGCAGGAACGCGAACGGCACGAACAGGTGGCCAAACAGTATGAGCAGCGAGAGGTACGTCCAGCCCGAGCCGTACTGCGGCGCGGTCTTAACCGTCGTCATCCCGTGGATCTCGAACCAGTAGGTTGTCTCGGGCAGCGACGCGTACCAGATCAGCATGAACTGGCTGAAACTGACATAGCCCCAGAAGAACACGAACGCGAAGAGCAGCTTGCCCAGGTCGTGGTAGTGCTCGACGTTGACCGTCTTGAGATAACCTTTCTTCTGCATGAACATGCAGACGAGGATCGTGCCGGCAATCCCCGCGGTGAAGCTGTTGGCGAAAAAGATCACGCCGAACATCGTGGAGTACCACGCGGGGTCCAGCGACATCACCAGGTCAAAGGACATGAAGGTGATCATCAAAGCGAAGGCCCCGGTCGAGGCCGGTGCCCACCACTCGCGTTTGGTGGTCAGTTCGATGTCGCCCGTTTCATCCTGCTTGATCGAGCGGGTCCAGTAATACCAGCCGATCACCGAGAGCACCGCGAAGTACAAGACCAGACGCAGGGCAAAGAGCAGCGGGCTAAACCACAGGAAGCCCTTGCCCTCGGGGACCTGTGCCTCACCTGCTAGTGCCCCGCCGTACCGCTTGTAGTCGAGCATGTAACCCAGCAGCGACTGGTAGTAGGCTTCCTGAATAATCCGGGCCTGCTCTTTGTCTTTGGGGTAAGCGTTGCCGGCCTGGACCATCGCGGTGGCCGCTTCACGGTACGCCTCATTGGGGACTGCTAGTGGGTTCTCTTCGTGCGCCTCGCCGTTGTGCTCTGACTCGGCATCTGCGGCGACATAAAGGACGCTCGGTGTGTCGGCCAGCGCTTGGCCATCACCTTCGTGTCCCTCATCGTGACCACCGTGGGCCGGGTGATTCAAGTCGTGCAGGAATTCTTCGGCTTCATGCAATCGCTGGTCCGCGATCTCCAGCGAAGCACTCCACGGGTAAAGGGGCGCATCGGGCATCATCGCGCCGACGAGAACCGGGATGCCCAGCACGCCGACGAACCAGAAGTTCGCGGCAAAGGTCTCAGGCACACGACGGACCGCGACGACCCAGCCCGCGCGGAACAGGTGCGTGAGGATCACCAGCGCGACCGAGCCAACCGTCAGCCCGAGCACGAACGTGTAGCCGATCAGGTACGCGAAGAAGAACCGGCCCTGCCAGTTGCCCTCTTCGCCCGCCGCCTCGATGACCACGCCGATCACCAGCAGCACCAGCCCGACAATCGCTGCCGCGCCCAGCAGGCGGAACATCGGCCAGAGTTTGGCGCCGATCGGCTCCTTGTCCGCTTCATCCAATTTTGTGTGTCCGTGGGCCACGTTGGCTTATCCTTATCCGTTGCATCCGACGGCTCGCGTCGGGGTGGGTTTCAAGTCTGACTTACTCAGTTCGCTTATTCAGCGGCTGCTTGCTGCTGACTCGTCTGCATTGCTCGGACGTAGGCGATAATCGCCCAGCGGTCCTTCACTTTGATCATCGGGCCCAGGCCGTTCATCGTGCCCTGGCCGTGCGTGATCACGTTGAAAACCTTGCCGTTGGCGTAAGTACCTTCGACAAATTTCGGATCGGTCAGGTTCGCAGGAATCAACGCGACCGTGCCGGTCGCCTTCGCCTTGGGCACGCCCTGGTCGTACGTCGCCAGCACATCCATCGCGCGCTTGGCTGGGCCCATGCCCCGGCCGTCTGCGCCATGGCAGGTGTAGCAGTGGATCATGTACTGCTCTTGGCCGTGCCTGATGAAGGCCTGGTCGACCTCGACGATGTCGGGGTAACCAGCGAGGAACTTAGGAACCGGGTTGCCGTTTTCGTCTTCCAGCACCACCTTCTCGCCGGTCTCGGGCGAGATTTCAAAGCCGCGGTAGGCCAGGTCGTCGCTCTTGAGCATGCCCGGGTCGGTGCTGTTGGCGCTTCGGCCCCAGGCGACGGTGCCGGGCACGTAGTCGCGCATCGCTCGGCCATCGACAAAGACATCGCTGGTGGACTGGGCCTTCTTCTTGGCCTGGTTGTCCATGTCTTGGAAGATGTGGATGCGGGGATTGGGATCGAAGTAGTTACGCTTAAACCAGATCGCCGAGCCGATGCCCATGGGCACGAACGCGCCGATCATCAGCACCGCAACCAACACCATCGGGGGCTTGGGCAGACGCAGGTCGAAATCGATGTCAGAGAGTTTCATTCGTCTTCAATGACCTCCACCGCCAGGCAGCCCGGCAGATTCTTCACAAACTCGGCGGACTGCTGAGCATCAAACTGCGCATCCTTCGCATCGATCGCGATAAAGAAGCGGTCGTCCGTTGCTCGGCGGAAACGCTTGCTCTTGAGCAAAGGGTTGCTCATCAATGGCAACTTGTTCAGCAGGAACATCGCGAACACCGCGGTGTAGGCGCTGAACATAATCGTCAATTCAAAAATCACCGGGACGTAACCGGCCAGCGAGTTGAAGGGCTTACCCGAGATCAGGTACGTGTAGCCCTCTAAGTTCTCGGGCAGGAACCCGGGGATCGGTAACCAGTCGGCCATCGTGTACGTGGTCAACAGCAAACCCGTGGTCATCCCGGCCAAGCCCATGACCAGCACGATCCATGGCAGGATGGTTGGTTTGATGCCTAAGGCGTCGTCGATGCCGTGCACGGGGAACGGGCTGTGCGCATCGATCTTGGAGTAGCCAGCCTCGCGCACCGCGTTGGCGGCGCCGATGATGTCGTCGACGTTGTCGAACTCGCCGATCAAGCCAAAGAGCTTGGGCTCGGCTGAGGCCTGCGTCGCGTCGGCGTGGCCGTGTCCGGTATGGGGGGTATCAATCGCGGTCATGGCTTAGGCGTCCTCCTT
>JARFRI010000047.1 GCA_029287335.1 Phycisphaera sp.
CTTACGGGTGGACTTGTAGTTCATGCGGGCGTGCAGGCCGGCGAAGCGCAGCGAGGACACGACGCCAGCAAGGGCGCTATCGCCTGCTTCGGTGACGGCGATGACATACGCATCGGGCTCGGGTTTGGTGAGTGACTCGGGTAAGAGGTTTTCGTCTTCGAGCAGGTTGGTGAGGACGACGTCGCCCATACCGAAGCCGACGGCGGGCATGGCGGGTCCACCGAAGAGTTCGATGAGTTTGTCGTATCGGCCGCCGCCGCCGAGGGCGCGTTCCTTGCCGGTGGTGACGTGCAGTTCGAAGACGGCACCGGTGTAGTAGGCCAGGCCGCGGACGATGCCTAAGTCGTAGACGCACCAGTCGCCTAGGCCGAAGCCCGCGAGCGATTGGTCGATCGCGACGAGGTCGTCCAATGAGTCGTCGATCCCTGCTGCTTGCCGAAGCTTGTCGATCTCGCCGACGCCGTAGGTCTGGCTGCACATCGCGTCGAAGCGCTTTACTTGGTCATCGCCAAGGCCGAGCGCCTTGGCTTTCTCAGCGAAGACTTCCGGGGGCAGCTTGTCTTTCGCATCCAGCAGCGTGAACGCATCGTTGATTTTGTCGCCGGGTACGCCCAGCGATGTCAGCACCTGGCGAACGACTTCGCGGTGGCTGAGCTTGACCTTGACCAGCTCCGGGCCGATACCCAGCTCGCGCAGCAGGTCCACCGCGACGGCGATGACTTCCGCGTCCGCGATCGCGCCGCTCTCGCCGAGCATGTCGATGTTCCACTGGTCGAACTCACGCAGCCGACCGCGCTGGGGTTTCTCGGCTCGGCAGAGGTTGGGTGTGCAGAACCACTTGATCGGCTTGGGCAGGCCGTTGGCCTGGGCGGCGACCATGCGTGCCAGCGTCGGTGTGAACTCGGGGCGGATCGCTAACTCACGGTCGCCGCGGTCGGTGAAGTGGAAGAGTTCGGAGACGATCCCGTCGCCTGACTTCACCTTGTAGAGGTCTAGCGATTCGAAGATTGGGCCATCGACCTCGTCAAAGCCGTGGCGCTGCGACACCCGTCGCCATGCATCGTGCAGGTAACGCCGCTTGGCCATCTCGTCGGGGTAGAAGTCGCGCGTGCCTTTGGGGGGCTGGAGTTTCATATCAATTGATCTTCTAGCTACTAGCTTCTATCTACGAACTTCTAAATACTTACTTCTGTGCCACGATGTATGCGATCCAGCTCGGGTCGGCCGGGCCTTCGCTGGCGGGGGAGAACTCGCCGGTCTCGTCGCCGTCTTCATCGGTCTCTTCCCAGTACACCGTCGCGTCGCTGAAGCCGGCCTCGAGCAACAGCTCGGTCACCTCGGGCAGCGTCCAGAACCGCCAGTCGTAGGTGAAGGCCTTGTCCAGTTCGCTGCCATCTTTAAACCGGAAGTGGATGTGGAACAGCGCATCGGCGGTGATCGGGTTGAAGCGATTTTGCTCCCAGATGTACTTGAACTTCTTAAAACCCTTGACGTCCGTATCGATGGTGCGGACGTCTTCGTGGTTTTCAATATGGCAGTCGCTGCCGCCCATCATGTCCATGACCATGATGCCGTCGTCGGCGATGTTGGCCAGGGCCTGTGCAAAGTAGCCACGCAGCGCATCGCGTGTCTTGAACAGGAAGAACGAGAAGTTCTGTGCCGCTAGGACGTCAGCCTTGACCTCGGCAGTACTTCGCACATCGTCTTCGTAAAGATTGATTCGGCTGCGCTGCTCGTCGGTCAGTGCGGGCTGGAGGTTGGCCTTTCCCCAGGCCAGGGGTTCGGGGTCCAGATCGACGCCGTAGGCCACGTTCTTCTTGTGCAGCTTGACCCACTCGCAGCAGACGGCATGAGTGCCGCAGAAGTCCTCGCGGAGGATGCGGGGCTCTTTACCGTTGAGCTGTTTGTAGGTGTTATTGAAGAACTCGGCCTCGTTGGCGGGCTCCTGCACGGAGAGACCATAGAGCGCGTAGCGGTCCGCGCGGTCGGCCAGGGTAGTTTGCTCGACCATTTTATTTTTATGTTTCTTCTTGTTCTTCTTCTTGGGCTTGTCTTTTGTCTTTGGCATAGCTGGAAGTTTAACAAGATGAAATAGTTGAATCTTTTTTGATGCAAGCGCCTCCGCGGCGAGCGACAAGGGGTTCCCCCCTGTACCCCCGAAGGCAAAAGGGATCGGGATGTCTTTGGGGTGTTGGGGCGAAGCCCTGACCACTCGCCGCGCAGGCGCCCACAACCCCAATACGCCCTCTGTGTTGTGATTCAAGCAATTTTAGAGCACGACACTTAGAATCTGAACCTATGCGGATTATTGCTGGCGATCATCGTGGCCGAACCATCCTTGGGCCTAAGGACATGCAGACCACCCGGCCGATCATCGACCGGGTCAAGGAGGCACTGTTTAATCGCCTCACCTCGCTGGGGCTGCTTCAGCCCGATGGGGACAGCGCGGGCTGGTCGGTTGTCGATGTGTTCAGCGGGACGGGGTCGCTCGGGCTAGAGGCCTTGTCGCGCGGTGCGGCGAGCTGCACCTTTGTCGATCAGGACCGCTCGGCCATCGGCCTACTCAATGAAAATATCGAAGCGCTCGGCCTCACCGACCGAGCCCAGATCGTCCAGGGCTCGGCTTTGGCGGGCTATTGGTCCGCTTCATTGCAGCCCGGCTCGATCCAGGTCGCGTTCATCGACCCGCCCTATGTGATGATGCAAGACGACGAACAGCGGGCCAACGTGCTGGCGATGGTCGAGCAGATGCGGCCCATCTTGGAGCAAGGCGGCGTGGCTGTTTTACGCACGCCGGTCGAAGTGACCTGCGAGGAAGTGCCCGGCTACGACGGCCCGGCCACTGCGGACTACGGCGGGATGCGGCTGCACTTCTTTCAGACGCCGCTTGACGAGGCGTAGGCAAAAGAAAAACCCCACCTTGCGATGGGGGCTGTTGTTCACATGAATTGTCTTGATTTAGAACGGGTTAAGGCCTTCGAGTACGCCCTTATCTTCTTTATCTTCTTCGGGCTTGTCTTCGCCTTCTTTTTTCTCTTCGTCCTTCTTGCCGCCGAGGAGGCCTTTGATCGCGCCGCCGGTGCCTTCGATCAAGTCGCTGCCGCCTTTGATCACTCCATCGCCCAGATCGATACCCAAGCCACCCAGCGCTTCGAGCGAGTCGCCTAGTCCCAACTCACCGAGTGTTTCGCCGAATTTGCCAGCACCGATGGTATCGATGAGCGAGTTGGCGAGTCCTTTCATGTGGCCACCCAGATCGCCGGCGAGGTTAGCGGTCACTTGGACCATGATGTCGGTGATGATGTCGGCGGTGATCTGGGACATCGGCACGCCGCCGGAGCCGACATCCTTGAGTACCATGGGCTCTTTGTCGGCCATCACGATTTTCTTGGGCCCAACCGCGATCGCGCCCAGCGCGGGGTCTTCATCAAAGTAGTAGTAAACCGTGATGTTGCTGATGATCAGTTCCTTGATGAACACTTGCTTTTCACTTTCGGTTTCCTTTGGTGGGGCGTCGCCTTGGAAGCGCTTGAGTGCTTCGAGGATGATCTCGTAGTTCTTTTTGCCGTCCTTGCCGACCAGTGAGATCTCGATGTCGGAGAGCTCGACCTTGTCGATCTCGATCTTATCTGACAGGACCTTGCCGATGGTGATCTGTGCGGTGCCGTTGCCAAGGATCAAGAAGCTCTTGAAGGCTTCTTGATATTCCTCGGGGAACGTTTCGATGACTTTAAGATAGTCCCCATCTGGGTTGGAGATGTCGAGGTTGATGATTGTGGCGGTCGAGCCGAAGACTTGAACATCCACCTTCTCAACCGCGACATCGGTTTGCGTCGCGAAGGCGGCCCCCTTCTGCACCGCGGCGGTGGCAATGTTGTCAATGAGGATGAAGCCCGCGACGGCCGCAACCACCACGAGCAGAACCACCACCAGACCGATACGTAAGAGCCATTTCATATTGATGTTCCCTATGTTAGAAAGGGCAAGATAGCAGGTTCAGCGAGCGAAAAAACTCGACTTACCTGATTCTTATCGTATGATGAACGTTGTTATGAGCCAAGCACGAGCCAAAGTTTTCTCGACAGGCGAAACCGCTGGGCGTTCCGACAGGACGCGCTCCGGTGGGCGTTATGGCCTGTCGCAGGGGACGGCTGAGGATGAGGCGTGGATGTATCAGGCACTGGCACTGGCCGAGCAGGGCCGGGGGCTGGTCGAGCCCAATCCGATGGTCGGCTGCGTGCTGGTTAAGGACGGGCACGAGTTGGGTCAAGGATTTCACACCCGGTTTGGCGAGCCACACGCCGAGGCCCATGCGCTGGAAGATGCCAAGCGTCGCAGTGAGTCGGTCCAAGGCGCGACCGCGTACGTCACGCTCGAGCCTTGCAGCCACTTTGGTAAGACCCCGCCGTGTGCGGATGCGCTGATTGAAGCGCAGGTCGCGCGTGTCGTGATCGCGATGGTTGACCCGCACCCGCGCGTCTCGGGCCAAGGCATCGAGAAGTTGCGCGAGGCGGGCATCGAGGTCGTCGTCGGCGTCTGCCAGCAACAGGCCCAGCAACTCAACGAACCCTTCACCAAGCGCGCGACCACCGGCCTGCCTTGGGTCATCGCCAAATGGGCGTCCACACTCGACGGCAAGACCGCCACGCACACCGGCCAGAGCAAGTGGATCAGCTCGCCCGCCTCCCGCCGAGTCGTCCACGATATCCGCGCACGGGTTGATGCGGTGATGGTTGGAGTCGGCACGGTCATCGCTGACGACCCGCAGCTCACCGCGCGTGACGTCGAGATCAAGCGTACCGCTCGGCGGGTGGTGATCGACCCGGAGCTGCGTATGCCCCCGCCTTCTTTGCTTGCGCTTGGGGCCGAGCCGGGCGACCCGCCGGTGACCATCGGCATCTGCAACGAGGTCTACAACGGCCCGAGCCAGCGCATCAAGGACTACACCGAGCAAGGCATCTCGTTTATGCCTCTGCCCCGCTTAGCGAACCAATACCTCGAGATCGAGCCGCTGCTGCGCCACCTTGCCGAGGCACACAACGCGACGAATGTGCTGGTCGAGGGCGGCGCGGCGTTGATTGGCTCGATGTTTGAGCAGGGCCTGATCGATCAGGTGCTTGTCTTCGTCGCCCCCAAGCTGCTCGGCGACGAACGCGCCACCCCCGCGGTCACCGGCCAACTGCGCGACACGATCGATCAGTCCACGATGCTCGAATTACGTGATGTCCAGCGCATCGATGACGATGTGCTGCTGGACTACCGGCTAAAACAAACAGATTGATCGTTAGCCGGCGGGTTTGTCCCGCCGCTGAATGCCGCAGTATCTCGAGCGGCGGGACAAGCCCGCCGGCTACGCGCATCGGTTGATCACGCTTCTTCAACTGGCTCGACCATGATCATGCTGCCGTGGACCTCAAGGACGCGGACGGTGGTGCCCGCTTCGACGAAGCCGCCGGTAGAGGTGACGTCGATGAGCTGGTCGCCGATGGTGATGTTGCCCGCGGGGCGCAGGCCTGTGCGGGTGACGGTGCCGGTCATGCCGGGCTTGATGTTGCCGCCGCCGATGGCTTCGTCGCCGGACACGCGTTGGTGTGGCATTGCAATCCCGCCGGGCGTCGCGAGCGAGGCATATTGACTGTCGTTGAGCACGAGCTTGTTGAGCAGTGGCAGCGAGCCGAAGTAGCGCGTCATGATGAAGAGGATCGGCACGGTCATCACGATCGAGCCGACGAATGACAGCGAGGTGATCATCACCTGCCGAGCGGTGCCAGGTTCGGGCAGGCCGTTGCTGGCGGTTTGCACACCCGAGAGGACGAGCCCGGAGATGAACATCAGCAGTCCCAGCACCGCGAGCACGCCGAACGTGGTCAGCGTGAACATCTCATAAACCACCAGCGCAATGCCGATCACGATCAGCAGCAGGTGCCAGGTCTGCGCCAGGCCGACCAAAAACGGCGCACCGATGAGCACCGCAAACGCGGCCAGGCCGACGATGCCCGGCACAAACAACCCGGGGCTGAAATACTCCAGCAACACACCAATAATCCCCAGGAGCAGCAGCGCAGCACGCACCATCGGGTTCACGAGGAAGCCGACGAGCGACTCGGACCATGTCTCTTCGTAGCGCTGCACGTTGCCGGCACCGTAGAGTGTTTTGAGGTCGGATTCGCTTGAAACCGTTTGGCGTGACAGGCCGGCGTCGAGCGCCTCGGTTTCGTTCATCGTCAGCAGCGTGCTG
>JARFRI010000099.1 GCA_029287335.1 Phycisphaera sp.
TTGTGCTCGCTGGGCTTGTCGCCAACGGCTTTCTTGATCGCCTTGTCCAACAACCGCCGACCCACCATCTCGGCCTCGGGGCCGAGGTCCGGCTCGATGTACAACGCATCGACACCCGCAGGGCCGGCCTCGGTCAGCGAACATGTCGGGTCGGGCAGTTGCGTGATCTTGCTGGACAGCTTGATCGCTTCGGTCGCGTGCGGCCCGCCTGAGGTCGGCACGAGGATCCGCTGGCAGCGTTGCCCGGTGCTCTGCGCGCCCAGGCGGAGCAGCAGCACCATGCACGACGCCTCGCGGAACAGCTTCACCGGCAGCACATCTTCATCGCCCTTGGCCTTGGCGTGCTTGGCCAATACGAGCAGCTTCGCGCCGTGTTCAGATATCGCAGCCAGCAGCGCGTCGCCCAGAGCCTCACCATTGACCTTGATCGGCACGACCTCAACTGTCGGAGTGCGTTCGGGTTCGCCTGACTGCTCGGCTTGCTCTTGCTGGGCGGCGGTCATCCGCGCATGGCTGTCGGTGTAATCACTCACCGCGGCGCGGACTGCCGGCACGGGCTCAGCATCTTCGGCCGCGTCTTTGCCCATCGGCACCAGCGCAACGATGTCCTCGCCGCGCGCTCGGGCGCACTGCCACGCCCAGCCGACCAATGCAGAGGCTTCCGATGGATTCGTAATGACGACCGCTACCGCCATGGGGATAGGGTAGCGTGCGCGACACGGAACCGTTTAGCACGTCCGGCCCTTGCCGCTGCGCTTGGCTTCGTAGAGGCGCTGGTCGGCGAGCTTGATGAGGGTGGGGGCGTCGGTGAGGTTGTCGGCATTCAAGGATGAGACACCGGCCGAGAGGTCGGCGTTGAGGTTGGCGCGGTCAAGCAAGGACTTGGCCTGCTGGCGGAAGAGCATGCGGATGGAGTTGGACAACTCGATGGCGCGTTGTCGGTCGCAGCCGGGCATGAGCACGATGAACTCGTCGCCGCCGAGGCGGACGGTCATGTCGTCGTGTCGGGTACAGGCCTTGAGTAGGCCGGCGGTGAGGACGAGCAACTCGTCGCCCGCGTCGTGGCCGAGCTGATCGTTGACCTGTTTGAAGCCGTCCATGTCGATCACCATCGCCGAGACGTCGGTGCCGGTCTCTTGAGCCGCCTCGATCAAGCGTGGTAATTGCATGTCGAGGAATCGCCGGTTACCCAGTTCGGTGAGCGGATCGCGCAGGGCGAGTCGGCGGAGCTGCGCGGTGGAGCGGGCGGTTTCTTCCTGGACGCGCTTATCGATGGTTCGCCTTAGCTGACGCGCTTCCCGGCCGTCACGGATCGCGACCGTCGTGACACGGTGCATGGCCCGCGCGATGCGGCCGGCCTCGTCGCGGCGGGCCAGGGGTAGCGCGCTGAGGTCGGTGATGTGCCGACGCTCGGCGACTTTGTCGATTTGTTTGACCAAGCGGTCGTAGGGCGAGGCGATCCACCACTGCCCGATGAGGATGAGGGCTGAGCCCGTGACGAGAAAGCCGATCATCGCGAGGATCTCGCTGGGGACTTGCCGGCCCAGGACGACGCTGTTGTTCAGGCGGGTGCTGATGAGGTGGATCAGGATGCCCACGAGCACACCCGCGACGACCATGAGCGCGACCTTCGAGCGCATCGGTGCGTCGTCGAGACGGTGGGTGCGGACGGGATCGGTTTCGGATCGTTCTTGGGTGAAGTCTTGGGCGGGCGTGGTAGGTAAGTGAGACATCGGGCCCCCTGAGGCTCTGGATCGTTTCAGTTGGTTGCGAGCGGCCGGACGCCGTCGCTACGAATTGAAATGTCCAATCCAGAATCGCGGGGGGCAAATCGTGTTTTGTGAAAGGATCACCGTTGTGCCGGTTGTAGGGCTTGCGGCAGGGGGGAAGGCCTGATTCAGCGAGGTTTGCCCAAGTTAAAGTTGCAGGGGCGCAATAGTAGGTGCGCCTTTTTAGCCGGCGGGCTTGTCCCGCCGCTGGTTCGAATATGGCGAATCCGAAGCAAGCGGCGGGACAAGCCCGCCGGCTAACTTTGATATGACGTTTTATGCCGGCAGGTCGATCGATTCGATCGCGGTGGCAAGCCCGGCGTTGGGGTCGGCGGTGATGAGGATGCCGCGGGCTCGCGGGTTGCCTTCGGCACAGTCGAACGCGGCGGGCATGGACGTGGTCAGGTGTTTGACCACGCGGTCGGCGCGTCGGCCAAGGACCGAGTCGTACGGGCCGGTCATGCCAAGGTCGGTGATGTAGGCGGTTGAGCCTCGACCGACCCACGGCTGGCCGGGGATGGACATATCCTCGGCGTTGGGCTTGGGCAGCAGGCGATGGTCGGCGGTGGGGACGTGGGTGTGGGTGCCGAAGACGCAGGCGACCTTGCCGTTGAGGTGCCAACCCATCGCGACCTTTTCGCTGGTCGCCTCGGCGTGGATCTCGACGATGGTGATCGTGTTGGCGGGAACCGGTTGTGCCAGCAGATCGTCGATGGCTTTGAACGCGTCGGAGCCGCGCATGTTATTCATGAACAGTTGGCCGATGAGCGTGACGACGCGGATGGTGCAGGGCTTGCCCTGGTCGTCGTTGGCTTGCAGATGCATGACGCCTTTGCCGCGGGCTTTGCTGGGCAGGTTGATCGGGCGGATGAGGTCGGTTGCGGTGTCGAGGGTGGCGTAGATCTGGTTCTTGCGGAAGGCGTGGTCGCCTAGGGTCATGCCATCGATGCCGGCGTCTTTGAGCTTGTTGTAGAGGGTGGGGGTCAGGCCCGAGCCGTCGGCGGCGTTCTCGGCGTTGGCGAGGATGACATGCGCGCCGTGCTGCTGTCGCAGGGTCGTTGCGGCGGCGGTGGCGGCTTGTCGGCCGGCGGTGCCGACGATGTCACCGAGGATCGCGATCTTGATTGGCATGGGGATAGGGTACGCGTTGGGCGGTGGGGTTGCGACTGGTCTGCTATCTTGACGCGATGCGATGCCCGTTTTGTGACATTGATAAGGACAAGGTGATCGACTCGCGTGCCACCGATGGCGGGCGTTCGATCCGTCGTCGGCGTCAGTGCCTGTCGTGCAACAAGCGGTTTACGACCTACGAAACCGTCGAGGAAAAGGTCAGCCTGCAGGTGATCAAGAAGGACATGAGCCGGGTGCCTTACTCCAAGGACAAGCTCATCGCCGGCGTCGAGAAGGCCGCGTACAAACGGCCCGTCTCGGTCGACCAGATCAGCGCGCTGGCCGAGTCGGTCGAGGAAGACCTGTTCCGCCGGGGCGAGAAAGAGATCGCGTCAACCGAGATCGGCCTGATCGTGCTCAACAAACTCCGCTCGGTCGACCACGTCGCATACATGCGCTTCGCCAGTGTGTACATGGATGTCGATAAGGTCGATGATCTGCTGGAAGAGATGCAGCAGGTCAAGGACGAAGCGGACAACAAGCCGCCGCGCGAACAGGGCAAGTTGTTTTAGGTTCCGCGTGAAAACGGATCGCAATCGGTCAAAGGATCAAATTTATGCGTCAGTTGTTGTTGCCTCGCCTGGCCCTTTTATTGGTCGTGGGTTTGTTTGTCGGCTGCACCAGCAAACAAACGGCGCCCCCTGATTGGTCGGCGTTGGATACGACCGCGTTCATGCAGATCGTGGAAACGCTCGCGGCACCGGAGATGGAAGGCCGAGACGCGGGGACCAAGGGGATCGATCTGGCGCGGGATTATC
>JARFRI010000205.1 GCA_029287335.1 Phycisphaera sp.
CCCGATTATCAAAGATGTCCGCCTCGATGTCGTGGGGATCGACAGCGAGACGATCTACCCCGCCGACCTGCCCAATATCCACCAGGGCGAGACCATCAGTGTCTACGGCCGATACGCCAAGCCCGTCCCTTTCACGATGCAACTCGCCGGCCGAAGCGCGGGCAAAGAGGTCGAGTTCACCTTCCGCCGAGAGATCAACGGCGCGCAAATCGGCGGCAAGACGATCGCGACGCAGTGGGGCTTCTGGAAACTGCACGATGTCTACTCACTCATCATCCGTGAGGGCGAGAAGAAAGCGCTACTGGACCAGGTCAAAGAACTGAGAGAAAAATATGGGCTTAAGACGCTGTATTGATGGCATGCTTGTACTGGTTTGCTTGATGGGTGTGTTTGTTGCGACACCCGCTCAGGCCGAGGACGCCAAACCCCTCAACATCGTCTGGCTTAGCGTCGAAGACATGAGCCCGTGGATCGGGCCTTATGGTGACAACACCGTCCCGACGCCGAACCTCGATAAGCTCGCCGCCCAAGGCGTGACCTACGATAACGCCTTCGCCACCTCGCCCGTCTGTGCCCCGGCCCGTTCGTCCATCATCACCGGCATGTTCGCCACCCGCATCGGCACCATGCAGATGCGCAACGGCAACCCCTCCAGCGCCGCGGTCAAGAAAAACCCCGACGCCTACAAAGACATCCCCGGCTACGAGGGCCTGCCCCCGGCATGGGTCCGCTGCTTCCCCGAACACCTCCGTGCCGCAGGCTACTACTGCACGAATAATTCCAAGCAGGACTACCAGTTCAAAGCTCCCAAGACGGTTTGGGACGAATCGTCGAATAAAGCGACATGGAAGAATCGTCAGGATGGCCAGCCCTTCTTCGCCATCTTCAACCACACCGGCACGCACGAAAGCAAGGGGTTTCCCAAAGCCAAACGCAATCCACCAGCGATGAAGCCCTCTGCCTTGAAGATCCCGCCGATCTACCCCGACACGCCGGCCGTGCGGGACGCGATGGCGAGGACGTACAACAACATCGCTGCGATGGACAAATGGGTCGGCCAGAAGATCAAAGAACTCGAGGACGCGGGTGAACTGGACAACACCGTCATCGTTTACTGGTCTGATCATGGCGTGGGCCTGCCGCGCGGCAAGCGCTCGTGCTTTGACACCGGCCTGCGCGTCCCGGTCATTGTCCGCTACCCCGACGGCAAAGATGCGGGCACCCGCAGCGACCGCGTGATCAGCTTCGTCGACCTCGGCCCGTCGGCCTTGTCGCTGGCTGGTATTAAACCTGACGAGCGCCTCGATGGCACGCCGTTCTTAGGCGAACACGCCACCGAGCGAGACGACTATCGCAATGGGTATGCGTATGCCAATGCCGACCGCTTTGATGCGGAGCGCGAGCAGACACGCAGCATCTCCGATGGCCGGTACCGCTATACGCGCAACTACATGACGGATGTGCCGTACCTCCTGCCCGTGGCGTACCGCGAGCAGATCCCGATGACGTACGACCTCTACAAGCTGCGCGAGACCGGCTCAGACGACCCCGCGCATTGGCAGTTCGTCGCGAAAGAGCGACCCGCAGAAGAGTTCTACGATTCGCAGGCCGACCCGTGGGAGTACAAGAACCTGATCGATGCCCCCGAGCACCAAGAGCGCATCAAGGCGATGCGCGGCAAGCTCGAAGCATGGATCAAAGACACCGGCGACTTAGGATTTGTCTTGCCCGAGACGAAGCTGGTGAAAGAGCACATCTGGCCCAAAGAGGGCAAGCAGCCGACGACGCCGGCGGCGGTCGAGACGCCCGGTCGACCTAAAGGCACATTCGGTCTTCATTGTGAAGACCCCGGTGCCTCGATCAGTTTCCGCATCAGTAAGACCGGCAAGTTCTCTGGGCCATGGCGTGTCTATACCAATGGCTTAATCAATCTGCCTGAAGGCCACAGTATTCAAGTCCAAACGCATCGCATCGGGCACAAACCCACGATTGTTGTGAAGAAGCTAAACGACAAGTGAGCGTGTTCAAGATTCGGCCATCCCGCTTAAGCGGGATGGGGCCAGTGAACCGTTTGGTCGGTATCTTGTCACGATGCGAATCCTCCTCCAACGTGTCAAATCCGCCTCAGTCGCTGTCGAAAACGAAACGATCGGCGCGATCGATCGCGGCTATCTGCTGCTCGTCGGCATCGGCAAAGATGACACGCCAGACATAGTGAGCAAACTCGCGAAGAAGATCGTCAGCCTGCGGCTGTTCCCCAACGAGCAAGGCAAGTTCGATAAGTCTTTGCTTGATGTCAATGGTAGCGCGTTGGTCGTCTCGCAGTTCACGTTGTTTGGCGATGCACGCAAGGGCAATCGGCCGAGCTTTATTGACGCCGCGCCGCCGGAACTGGCCGAGCCGTTGTGTGATGCGTTTGCGAAAGCGCTTCGGCAGCTTGGCGTGTCGCGCGTCGAGACCGGACGGTTCGGCGCGGACATGCAGGTGTCGCTTTGTAACGATGGTCCGGTGACGTTGTGGTTGGATTCTGATTAAAGCTCCAGGCGGAAGCCAGGAGCAACCCACTTCAAGAGACCTTTGCGTTTTTCACTTACTTTGCATCGTTGCTCCTGGCTTCCGCCTGGAGCTTTGGAGCAACACGCAATCAATCCAGATCTTTAAAGAACCTGTTCCACGCCGGGTCGGGCGGCAGGGCGAACATCTTGTTGTCTTTGAAGGAGAACGCGACGGCGAAGGCCTTGCCGGTGATCTCGCTGCGCTGGACCGGGCCGAAGAATCGGCCGTCGCTGGAGTTGTTGCGGTTGTCGCCGATCATGAGGTAGCCGTCCTCGGGCACGGTGTATGGACCGAAGTTGGTGCTTAGCGCACTGCGGAGCAAACTGAGATCGCCAGCAAAGGAACGCAGCGCGTTGCGTTCGAACTCGTTTAGACCCGCAACGCGTTCATCTAATGCGTTTTTGAACTGCTCGCTGAAGACAGGCTCGCCATCAACCAGTAGCTCATGGCCTTTGACGCCCAAGCCGATACTGCCAAGCAGGTCAGCCTCCACGCCGGTCTCGTAGCGATTGAGCAGATACGTGGCGAATTCGTTATAGCTCGCTTCTTCACCCGCGATCGTGATCCGCCCATGATCGACCCGAACCAGCACCTTGAGCGATGGGTTCTTCTCAAGGTACTGATCAACCGTGATCACTTGTTTCTCGGAGATGATCAGGCCCGGGCTGGCCGCGACTGACTTGGCGACCTGTTGGACTTTCGTGTTGCCGTAGATTTGTTCTGCGCTACCATCGGTGTCTTGGATCAGCGCGTAATTGAGCCAGCGTTCTTCAATGTGCTGGGTGATCTTGGTTTGATCCAGCAGCGTCTCGCGTCGATAGAGCAACGGCTTGGTGACTTCTTGGATGACGCCGGTCTGTGCGTCCTGTTCGTCGTATTTCGTTTCGGGCTCGAGGTCTTCGCTCAGTGCGTTGATGGTTTGGTAAGTTGCGGCCGAGCCGTTGACGATCATCGCGCTGTTGCGGATCTCTACGCGATCGCCGGGCACGGCAACGATGCGCTTGACCATGCGGACGTTGGTGACGGGGTTCCAGAAGGTGACGATGTCGCCGCGTGCCGGGCCGTCGCCCCATTCGATCTGCGGGATGCCGTCCAGTGGGTTGTCGAATTGGATCGGCGTGAAGGGGATGCCGATCTGTGGCCCGGTTAGCGGGAACTGCAGGCCGTACGCCAAGCGGTTGACCGCGATACGGTCGCCGACGTGGATCTCCGGCTCCATCGAGCCGGTGGGCACATCGTTCCAGTCCAGCAGCATCGACCGGAACACCACGACGATGAGCACAACCGTGCCGATCGGCTTGACCCAGTTGTGCCAGAGCTTGCCCATCGGCGTCTCCGGCTCGGGCCGTTGCTCCTTGGGCTTTTTCGGAGGCTTGGCTGCCGGGTCGGCCTTGGGTTCGCTGAGCGTTGCGGTATGCATGATCGGCTGGTCCTGCGAATCGTTTTTAGGTTGATCTGCGTCGTTGGTCATGACTTGGCTCAATAGGCGCGATGCTACGCATCGACGCTATTCCTTTTGCGTTTCAATCACCTCGGATTGTACCGGCCCGCTCTGGGCTTCGATGCGTTCAAACAGGTCGCTCCGCGGCTCGTAGCGCGTCTGGCCCGTCTGTTCATCGGTATCGGCCGATTCGAGGTGCATCCCCAGCACCGGCGTCGTTCGGGCATAGGGCCCGGTGAGCAGCTCTGTGAGCACAAGAATCCGTGTCTGCGGATTGTTGCGGTCATCAACAACCTCGACGAACCGAACCCGCGTCTCCGCCTCAACGATGCCGGCCAAGTCGGGGTAGTCCTGCGGGGCGTTGCGCAGTTCTTCGATGCTCGCCGCCGAGCGCTTGCCAGGCGCGTCCGTCGGCAAATCGTTACGCCCCGGCAACAGCACGACCCGCCCATCGGCCAAGTAACCGAGCATCATGTCGCGCTTGAGTTCGTATGCCACCTCGAAATCAAAACCATGGTCAAGCTCTGCCGAGCCGTTGAGCTGCCGATCGCCGGTGAGTTGTTGTTGGAAGATCGAGATCAATGCCCAGCCCATTCCGATGGCGATGACGAGGAAGACGATCACCGCCAGCCAAGGCCCGCCGAGCATGTCTCTATTTTGTGATTTTGTGATTTGGCGATGTGGTGAAGTAAGACTCGGACGTGCGTTATCTGGATAGGTAGTCTTCGGTGAGGTGTCGGTTTGAAATTGTTCGTTTTGCATGACACAACCCAATCGGCGCAATTCACCAA
>JARFRI010000258.1 GCA_029287335.1 Phycisphaera sp.
AGGCCTTTTTTAAGCTCCAGGCGTGCCTGGGCGTCGAACATGAGTTGCTTCTGTGCCATCGTGGGTGGCTCCAGTCTGTTTTAGGTGTTGGTGGTTTGGTTGCGCGCCAAGCCGCGGCGCTTCATTTAAATACATGTAACAAGTCGGCGATTATTTTTCGATGATGGCGAGGAGTTCTGACTCGCGCATGATCTTGTGCTCGACGCCGTCGATGTCGACTTCCGAGCCGGCGTACTTGCCAAAGAGGACGGTGTCGCCCTTCTTGACGGACAGCTTGCCGCGTTCGCCGGTGTCGGTCAGCTTGCCCGGGCCTGCCGCGATGACCTTGCCGGTCTGCGGTTTTTCTTTGGCTGCTTCGGGCAGGTAGATGCCGGACTCGGTGCGCTCGTCAGCCGTATCGGGCTTCACGACGATGCGGTCGTCCAGTGGGGCGATCGTGATCTTTGCGGTCTTCTTCGTTTTGGTCTTGGTGGCCATCTGAGGCGTCTCCGGTGTGTTTGTTTTAATGGTGTTGGTATAGTTGATTAAGTGCCGCGGATACTTCCGGGGTTTACATCATGCCGGGCATGCCCATCCCGCCCATGCCTGGCATCCCGCCGCCCATGCCACCCATCCCGCCCATGCCATGGTCGTGGTGGTGATCGTCGTGGCCGCCTTCATCTTCGACAGGCAGTTCGGTGATCAGGCAGTCGCAGGTCAGCAGGACGGTCGCGACCGATGCGGCGTTTTGCAGTGCGGTGCGGTCGACCTTGGCTGGGGTGATGATGCCGCGTTCGATGAGGTCGCAGTACTCGAGCTTAAGTGCATCAAAACCGTTGGAGCCCTTGGCCGCAGCGACCTTGGAGACGACGACGGTGCCGTGCTCGCCAGCGTTATCCGCGATGGTTTGCAGTGGGACGGACAAGGCCTTGCGGACGATGTCCACGCCGACCTGCTCGTCGCCTTTCAGCTTGAGCGAGGCGAGCTTGGCTGCCGCGCGGATGAACGAGACGCCGCCGCCGGGGACGAAGCCTTCTTCGACGGCTGCACGGGTTGCATGCAGGGCGTCTTCAACGCGTGCCTTCTTCTCTTTCATTTCCGCTTCGGATGCGGCGCCGACGTTGATCTGCGCTACGCCGCCGGCCAGCTTGGCCAAGCGTTCTTGCAGCTTCTCGCGGTCGTAGTCGCTGCTGGTGGATTCGATTTCTTGTCGAATCTGTGCGATTCGGCCTTGGATGTCCTTGGTCGAGCCAGCACCCTCGATGACGGTGGTGTTGTCCGCGGTGATGGTGATCTTCTTGGCCATGCCGAGGTGACCCAGCTCAACTGCGTCCAGCTCGATGCCGAGGTCTTTCATGATCGCGGTGCCACCGGTGAGGACAGCGATGTCCTCAAGCATGGCCTTGCGGCGATCACCATAACCAGGTGCCTTAACCGCACAGATGTTCAGCACGCCGCGGAGCTTGTTCATCACGAGTGTCGCGAGGGCTTCGCCTTCGACGTCTTCCGCGATGATCAGCAGTGGCTTCTTGGATTCTTGGACTTTTTCCAGCAGCGGGACGAGCTTCTGGATGCTGCCGATCTTGTCTTCGTAGATCAGGATCAGGCACTTGTCGAGTTCGACGTTCATCGCATCGGGGTTGGTGATGAAGTTCGGCGAGAGGTAGCCGCGATCAAATTGCATGCCTTCGACGACATCGACGTAGGTTTCGAGGGACTTGCCTTCTTCCACGGTGATGACGCCGTCTTTGCCGACGGTCTCCATCGCGTCAGCCATGATCTTGCCGATCGAGTGGTCGTTGTTGGCAGAGATGGTGGCGACGTTTTGAATGTCCTTCTTGCCATCGATCTTCTTGGCTTGCTTGTCGATTTCAATGACGGCGGCTTCGACGGCTTTCTTGATGCCGCGGACCAGTGCGTTGGCGTCGTGGCCGGCGGCGACTTGGCGAAGGCCTTCTTTGAAGATGGCTTCAGCGAGGACGGTCGAGGTCGTGGTGCCGTCGCCTGCCTTGTCGGAGGTCTGGCTGGCGGCTTCCTTCACGAGCTGAGCGCCCAGGTTTTCGTTCTTGTCGGCCAGTTCGATTTCTTCAGCGACCGAGACGCCGTCCTTAGTGACGGTCGGGCCGCCCCAGGACTTGTCGAGCACAGCGTTTCGGCCGCGGGGTCCGAGGGTGCTTTTGACAGCGGTGGCGAGTTTGGTGACGCCGGCCAGTAGGCTGGTTCGGGCGTCGGTTTCAAAGACAAGTTGCTTAGCGGGCATCGTTTTGAGCTCCAGTGGGAAGCGGGTTCATTGGTGGATTGGTCTGCAGCGATCGCCGCAGGCACGTGGAAGTAGATACAACTCGCGGGCCAGAGCGGCGATAGAAAATTCATTGAGAATAATATCCGTAAGTCATTTTATAACAGTTGTTTGTAGAAAAAACGACCCGCCATGTGATGGGCAGGTCGTTTGTGGAATGTGTCAGGTTGGCAGGGCGGCTGGCCGTGGGCTGTCAGGCGGTGTCAGATATCCGCACCGCTCTGGTCTGGGCCTGGGTCTGGTCCAGTGATCTCGCCGGCCTTGTAGCGCGCCCAGTACGCCTTGAGTTCGCGTCTGACGAGCTTGGCCAGCACCACACCCCCGATGATGTTGGGCAGGGCCATGGTCAGGAGCATCGCGTCGGCGAAGTCGATGACCGGTCCCAAACTCGCGACGGCACCTACAAAGACGCAGGCCACGAAGATGAGGCGGAAGACGATGACGGACTTGAGCCCGATGAGGTAGCCCCAGGCCCGCTCGCCGTAGTAGCACCAGGAGATCATCGTCGAGAACGCAAAGAGCACGATGCTGACGGACAGCACCCAGGGGAACCAGTTGCCAACACGAGTCTGTTCGAAGGCGAAAAGCGTGATGGCCGAGCCGTTGGACTCCTCGACCAACTCGGGAGCGATGTAGGCGTCGGTGATGAGTACGACCATGGCGGTCATGAAGCAGATGATGATCGTATCGATGAACGGCTCAAGCGAGGCGACAAAGCCTTCGCGGATCGGTTCTTTCTGTTTCGCAGCCGAGTGAGCGATGGCCGAGGAACCCAGACCCGCTTCGGAGGAGAACGCGGCGCGTTGGAAGCCGATGATGAGTACGCCGACGAGCCCGCCGTAGGCCGACTCCTTGGCGAAGGCGTCTTGGAAGATGAGCGCGACGTGGCTGGGGATCTGGTCGAGGTTGAAGCAAATCACGATCAGGCAGCCAAGCACGTAGAGCAAGCACATCGCGGGGACGATCCTGCAGGTGGCCGCGCCGATCCGGGTGATGCCGCCGACGACGACGATGCCCACGAGCGTTGCGAAGATCAGGCCGAAGCCGATGCTGACTCGACCCTTGAGCGTGTCACGCTGGGCTTTGTCTGCGGCCACGGCCTCTTCGTCTAACACTTGTTCGATCTGTGAGGGCAGCAGGATCGCTCGGACCCGCTCTTCAGTCAGGCCCGCACGCACCACATCATTTGGCTTGCCTTCGAGGTTGTCACTTGCTGCGGCACTAAGTTGTTTGTCATTGAGTAGCGGCCTAAGCACTTCAATGGGCAATTCGCTGCGGCGCTGCTCGGCCAATGAATCGCTCTGAACAAACTGCGAGTAAAACCCTTCGAATGCCTGGTTGGACTGGAACATATTTCCACCGCCCAGCGACGCGCCCATGCAGAACACGGCGAAGATAATGGCGAGCACTTTACCCAGCACGCCCATGCCATGATTGATATTCTTAAAACCTTTGTCGAGGTAGTACATCGGCCCGCCGGAGACGCTGCCATCGGGGTTTTTGATGCGGAACATCTGGGCGAGTGATGACTCGTGGAACTTGGCGGTCAAGCCGAAGAGCCCGAGGAACATCATCCAGAAGATGGCGCCGGGCCCGCCGAGTTTCACCGCGATCGCGACACCAGCAATGTTGCCCAGACCAACCGTTGCAGACAAAGCTGAAGTCAGTGCGCGGAAAGGTGGGATCTCGCCGGCGTCATCGCTTCGGCTGAACTTACCACGGACGATATCGATCGCGTGCTTGAAGCCTCGGATATTGATGAAGCCGTGCCAGAGCGTGAAGAAGATCGCGCCGATGGCGAGGAAGACAACGAGGAACGGGGCCTTGGGTCCGGTGACCTTGGGGTCGCCTTGTTTGGTATCGGGCTTGCCGGGCACGGTAACGGGCTGATAGATCGTGCCTTTGGCGATGGCGATTGTTCGGTACTTGCCGTTGGGCTTGATGATCGGATTGCCTGACTTGGTGGTCAGGATCGCTTCGAAGTCGGCCTCGGCTTCTCTTTCAATGGCTTCAATTTCGTAGACGGTGTTGCCTTGCTCATCAACCTCGCCACTGCGGAAGGCACCAAAACTCACATCGAAAAACAGAGTGGTAAACACCGCTTTGTTAATTGCGCCGAGGGTGCTATCAAATCGGTCGCCAAGCGTCGGGGCACCTTTGGGTGTCTGTACATTTGTAACCAGCGGCAGATCCAGGCCATTGTCGGCTGATACACCAGCGTCTTGGGCCATCGCGGGCGAAGCACTCAGCAGACCGATGGCCAGCAACGTAATCGTCAGCCAATAGGTGGGGGTTGCCAGCGAGAGCGCGGGTCGGGCCGGTCGTGTGCATCGGTTCATAGGTTCGTCTCGGTGACGTATCAGACAGTGGATGAAAAGCAGCAGGCTAAGGAAGTTTTGTTGCGACGACGTCGCTTGCTTGTTCGCCGACCAGTCGCGGATAGCCCAGTCGTTCGGAGACTTGCAGGTTCAGACGCTTAAGGAGTTGCTGGACCTTGACGCTGTCGCGCTCGGCGGTGAAGCTGCCGCGCAGGGTCGATTGGCCCAAGAGGTCCTTAAAGCGGTCGCTGCGGTCGGCGAGCACCAGGTCGGCCTGCCAGAGGCTTGCGTTGAGACGTGAGTCGCCGGGCGAGGAATCCAGGTGTAGGAAACCGGCGCCGCTGTAGACGCCGACTTCTTTGTAATAGCCCTCATCGGTGCGACGGTTGGCGAAGACGATGTACTGGATCGTCGCGTTGGTGGCGTCGGGGTTGACGGGGGTCAGCCCGGCTTTGGGCTGCCACATCATGCGGATCGCGGCGGCTTGGGTTGGATTGTCTTCGGGCCCTTCGATTAAGACGACGGTGATCGACTCGGTGCTATCGAAGATGTAGTAGGCGCTGTTGAAATCACCTTGCAGCCGAAGCGAGGTGTCGTCCTGGCTGACGATGGCGAGCGCGGATTGGCTGGTCCATAGTGAGGAGTTGCAGCCGGTGAGTAAGAGCAACGTCAATAAGAGGGGTGCCACATAACTGCCCGACAGGGCTGCTGTGTGCAAACTGCTTTTGATGGTGTTTAGATGGCTCGCACACAGCAGCCCTGTCGGGCAGTTGTGTGGCACCCGATCAGAGGCCGTCTTTAAACGCGGTCGATTGATCACGATGCGTCCTCATCGGTTGTTTCAACAGCAGGGGCAACAGCAGGTTCGGGCTGCGGCGGGGCAGGCTTCTTGCGTTGCAAGCCAAGCACCTTGACCGTATCACGTTCGACGACGTTGCGGAGCTGTTCGCGTGGGACCGAGGGCAGTTGCGTGCCTTGAGTGAGCGTGTTGACGGAGTAGATGGTCTTGATCGCCTGCTCGGGCGAGACGAAGGGGAAGTTGCTACCGAAAAGGACTTGGTCCATCGTGCCTAGTTGGTGTGCGGTGAGCAGGGCGTTGAACAGTTGCCAGGGCCGAGCGGTGAAGCCGGAGATGTCAGCGTAGACGTTGGGGTGCTTGGCGAGCAGGGCGACGCCTTCCTCGACCCAGGGGTCGCCGAACGTGCCAAGCACGAGCTTGAGGTCGGGGAACTCGCGGATCACTTCGTCCAGTAGGACCGGTCGGGCGAACTCCATCCGTGCCTCTCGGGCCATGACGGTGCCGCACTCGATGAGCACGGGCATCTTGTGGTGCTGGCAGGCTTCAAAGAGCGCCATCGCGCGGGTGTCGGTCGGGTGGAAGCCCGCGGCGGCGGGGTTGACGGTCACGCCAACGAGCCCGAGATCGATCGCTTGCTGAAGGGACTGGGTCGGGTCCATGTCGGCCTTGGGGTCGATGCCCGCAAAGCCAAAGAGCCGGTCGGGGTCACGTTGGACGTAACCTGCGATCTGCTCATGGGGGATCGATCCGCCCAGCAGCTTGCTCTCAAATCCCAGCAGCACAGCGGCCGTCACCGGCTCCATGGCTTGCTTGTGGTCGTCCGGATCGGCGCTGTGGTCTTCCCATGGGTCGATCTTTCGGCGGCGCATCTGCGCAGCAGCAGACGGCCCGAATTGCTCGGTCGAGGTCCATAGTCGGGTGTGCAGGTCGATGGTCATGGTCGGCTGCTCGGGGGGTACAAAGCGGTCGGGTACAGCGAATCAACGTACTTAGTCGGCCTGCTGGGCCTGATAATCGTCGGCACTTAGCAGGGCGTCTGTCGCGTTCGGTTCGCTGGGCTTGATTTTGATAATCCAGCCCTTGTTGTAGCAGTCATCGTTGATCATCGCAGGGTTATCCAGGACCTCCTGGTTGACCTCGACGACCTCGCCGGAAACGCCGGTGTAGAGCTCGCTGGTGGCTTTGACCGACTCGATTTCGCCGAAGGTCTCCCCGGCGGCGATCGATCCGCTCTCCGTGGTGACTTCTAGATAGGTGATATCCGTTAGTTCATCGACAGCGGTCTGGCTGATGCCGATCACGACGAGGTCGCCCTCGGTTTTGTGCCATTCATGGCTGGCGAGGTATTTTCGATCGTTTGGGGCGCTCATGGGCTCTGCTCCGTGTTATTGAACCTGTAAGACGCAATCATATGGCTTGGAGCGATTCACTACAATGCGGCTGATGCGGTGTTGACTGTGCGGAGTGGGTTCATCCCCTCTAACATGCCGATCAAGACGTAATTGGGTGACGCGATCAGCCGATACCGCTAGTAAGTGATAGACAATCAATCGGCCGATCAAGATATCGGACCTTATCGATTAGCAACGTACGTAACAAGAGGACACCTCAGTGACTCCGCAGAAATTGACCCACCTCAAACAGCTTGAGGCCGAGAGCATCCACATCATCCGTGAGGTCGCCTCCGAGTTTAAAAACCCGGTGATGCTGTTCTCCGTCGGCAAGGACTCTTGCGTCATGCTTCACTTGGCGCGCAAGGCCTTCTACCCCGGCAAGCCGCCGTTCCCGCTCTTGCACGTCGATACGACATGGAACTTCCAATCGATGTACACCTTCCGCGATGAATACATCGTCAAGGAACTCGGGCTCGAATGCCTCGTCCACATCAACGAAGAGGGCCTAAAGGACGGAATCGATCCGTTCAAGCACGGCTCACGCAAGTTCACCGAAGTGATGAACCTCGGCGCGCTCCGCCAGGCACTGGACAAGTACCGCTTTGACGCGGCCTTCGGCGGCGGGCGACGCGATGAAGAAAAAGCCCGTGCCAAGGAACGCATCTTCTCCTTCCGTGATGCACACCACCAGTGGGACCCAAAGAACCAGCGGCCCGAGCTCTGGAACCTCTATAACACTCACGTCGAAAAAGAACAACAGATCCGTGTCTTCCCAATCTCCAACTGGACCGAGCTGGACATCTGGCAGTACATCTACATGGAGCAGATCCCGCTCGTGGATGTGTACTACGCCAAGGAACGCCCCGTCGTCCAGCACGAAGGGCAACTCATCCTCGTCGACGACGACCGCACGCCCGCCGATCTCGCCGCAACCGCGGTGAACAAGTGGGTCCGCTTCCGCACACTGGGCGACTACCCGCTGACCGGCGCGACCGAATCGAAAGCAACCGAACTCACCGACATCATCCAGGAAATGCTTCTGGCCACACGCTCTGAGCGCGAAGGCCGAGTCGTCGACTCTGACCCCGGCGCATCCATGGAAGAGAAAAAGCGGCAGGGGTACTATTAATGAATACTGACGAACTCATCGCAGAAGATATCCACGGCTACCTTAAGCAGCACGAGAATAAAGAACTCTTGCGCTTCCTGACTTGCGGTTCAGTTGACGACGGTAAGTCGACCCTCATCGGCCGGTTGCTCTACGACTCGAAGATGGTCTATGAAGACCAACTCGCTGCCGTCACCAACGACTCCAAGCAGTTTGGTACCACCGGCGGCACCTTCGACCCCGCTTTGTTGACCGACGGCCTCAAGGCCGAGCGCGAGCAGGGCATCACCATCGATGTCGCGTACCGTTATTTTTCAACGGCAAAGCGCAAGTTCATCATCGCCGACACGCCCGGCCATGAGCAGTACACCCGCAATATGGCAACCGGCGCATCAACCTGCGACCTGGCGATCATCCTCATCGACGCACGGCACGGCGTGCAGACCCAGACCCGCCGACACTCCTTCATCGCATCGCTCCTGGGCATCAAGCACGTCGTCGTTGCCATCAATAAGATGGACCTCGTCGACTTCTCCGAGGAACGCTACGAGCAGATCAAGTCCGACTACACCGAGTTCGTCGGAAAACTCGACCTGCCCGATATCGAGTTCGTCCCGATGTCCGCGCTTAACGGCGATAACGTCGTTAACCCCTCCGAGCACACGCCCTGGTACAAGGGCGGCACGCTGATGCACACGCTTGAAAACGTACACATCGCCAGCGACCGTAATCTCATCGACTTCCGCTTCCCGGTTCAGTACGTCAGCCGACCAGACCTGAACTTCCGCGGTTTCTGCGGCACGATCTCGTCCGGTATCGTCCGCCCCGGCGATGAAGTCATGGCCCTGCCCTCACGCAAGACAGCCATCGTTAAGCGGATCGTCACAATGGACGGCGACCTCGAAGAAGCCTTCGCGCCACTTGCCCCGACCATCGTGCTGGACCGCGAGATCGACGTGTCGCGAGGCGACATGCTCGTCCACCCCAACAACGTGCCAAAGGTCGATCAGGCCTTCGAAGCCATGGTCGTCTGGATGGACGAGCAGGGCCTAAAGCCCGGCAAGCAGTACACCATCAAGCAGGGCACGACGACCGCGACGGGCATCATCAGTGACCTCCGCTACCGCATCAATGTCAACACGATGCACAGCGAAGAAGTAGACAAGCTCGACCTCAACGAGATCGGCCGAGTCGTCATCGACCTGTCGCGCCCCTGCGCATTCGACCCATACAGCAGGAACCGCTCGACCGGCGCGTTCATCGTCGTTGACAAGATCACGAACAACACCGTCGCCGCAGGCATGATCCTGGACCGCGACCCGGATAGCGCTGCATCCCGCCGACGCGAGATGTCCGAGAAGCGTGGCACGGAGATCAAGGTCCACGAGTCGCTCATTACCGGCGAAGAA
>JARFRI010000278.1 GCA_029287335.1 Phycisphaera sp.
CCCTCGGGCACGCCGGGCTTACTTGCGGTGTACCAGTCCGTGTCGGCATAGGCCTCCGACGTGCTGGTCACAAAGCCGGGCACCGTCGCTGCGGCAGAGAGCATCGCCATGCCGCCAAGAAAACGTCGGCGGGTAAACGCCGCGTTCAAGAGCGTGGGCGTGTCAGTCGTTAAGGGATGGTAGTGGTTGCACATGGTTGTATTCCGTTTCGTTTTAATCTGCGTGCTAAGCCACAAGTGGCCAGCCGCTTGCGGCTTAGCACGCAATACTCAGCACAACTGATACTCCGGCATCGCGGTGATCAATAGCAGCAACGCAACCAGCGAGTCGGCCGTCACACCCTTGCTGCGCTCTTCCATAAACCGGACCAACGGCTCGCGCCGTGCCTCATCGACATGATGCCCAAGCATCGTGTCGCACAAATGATCGACCACCGCCTTGGCGCTGCGATCCGCAACACCATCCAGCAGCGGCATCGGGTCGTAATCCAAATCGCTCTTATCAAACGTCTTGCCAGCCGTCGTACCCGTCAGCAGATACGCGCAGGTGTTCTGCCGCATGAACAGTGTCGAGGTATTGATCCATGATCGGCCGCCCTCCCAGCCCGCCACGCTCGGCGGCTCGAACAGCTGCTGACCCATCCCGCTCAATGCCGTCGCGATCGCGCGGTCATTGCGTAGCGGTGCGCCGGTCTGATGAATCGTCCCGACCACCACCTGCACCGGGCTCTTGATCTGCTTGCCGATGATCCCCGCGTCGTAAAAATGCCGGCTCTGAAACAGCCGAGTCAACACAGGCTTCAACTCGTAGCCCTCTTCGCGCAACAGCTTGGCCAAGTCATCGACAACCTGTTGCGTGCCCTTATCGAGCAGGTCCCAGTCGTCGGACACATCCGCAACGAAGTGGCGGTACAGCTTCAGCGCGATAAAGCGGGAGCAGGCCTCGTGTGCCAGGAGCAGCTTGACGAAGCTGTCACCATTGAATGTGTCGGTTCGGCCGAGGATCGTCTTGTCGCCGCTGTCGTGATGGCGATCATTGAACTTGAAATCATTGTCATCGAAGTGGTAGCCGGTCAATGCACGGGCGCCGGCCTTGATGTCGTCTTCGGTGTAGTGGCCTTCGCCAAGGGTGAACAGCTCCATCAACTCGCGGGCAAGGTTCTCATTGGGTCGGCCCTTGCGGTTGTTGTCGTTGTTGAGAAACTTGATCATCGCCGGGTCTTGGACGATGCCGCTGGCCAGCGCGCGGAACGAGCCGTTGGCGTGCTCGCGGAAGAAGGCGTTTTGCTGCTGCATGAGGTAGGCGTCGCGCACATCGCGGTGCCGGGTGGCGAAGTGGCCATGCCAGAGCATGGTCAGGCGTTCCTCCGTCGGCCGAGGCGTTTGAGCCATGCGCTCGACCCACCATCGCTGTAGCGCCGCGTGCATGCGTCGATCCTCGGCGTTGGCCGCGACACGCATCCGCCTGAACTTATCCTGCGTTTTCTGGTCCTTGTCCCGGCGGGCCTCGATGAATTCCCGTCGCTCCTCAGCCGTCGCCGGCCGAATGATGTCCGGGTCCAGATCCGCAGGCTCAAGATCACCCAGCGGCACCGCTTGATAGTCCACCAACCGATCCACCGCCTGGTTTAATCCCATCGCCTGCCACTGCACCAACCCCTGAGGCGTCGCCCCATACCCCGCCCGGCTAAGCAGGTGCCGGGCTTGCGGCGGACCAAAATCGGCATCATGGATCGGGCTAAGCGAAGTATTGATCGGCATAAGAACGCTCCTGCAACTCAGACGGGACACCTATTCAACGCCCACGAGATGCGGTTATTGCAAATATATGGCTCAGTTCGATCGAAACCATCAACAATGACCCGTCGCTTCGCCCGCTAAACTGCCACACAACCCCGCCAACACCCAACCCACCACACTCCCCCATGCTCAAAATCACCCTCTTCCTCGGTCTGTTCTGGCTCATCCAGGCACTCGTCACCATCGGCTTTAAGCTCTCCAGCCTGCACGAAAAGCAGTTCTGGCTCTGGTTCTGCGCCGCACACGCCATCGGCGTCCCCAGCCTCTGGTTCCTCGTCCGCCTCTACAAAGAAATGAGCGAGCCCGTCGCCTTCGGCCTGGCGCTGGGCGGGGCCTTCCTCGCATCGCAAATCGCCCTGTTCATCGCCTTTCGGCCCGCGACATCGATGGTCCAGTGGGTCGGCGTCCTCGCCATCTGCGGCGGGATGGTCATGCTCGCCGTGGGCAGCCCCAGAACCGCCCCGATCGACGCGGATGCCCAGCCCGTCGAACTCGTTTCCGAGCCCTGAGCACTGCCTCAAAACGCTGGCTTGCTGTAAGATGTTGACCGTTACGAGCATCTAGCTTGAAGAGAAATTCGCAACCCCAAAGCCCTGTCATAACCTCGAAAGGACAGCAATGTCTAACCAGATCCGCTTCACCCGCCGTCGCTTTATCCAGACCGCCGCGGTCACCTCCGCTTGGGCCATGGGTGCCAGTTCTTACAGCCGAGTCTTCGGCGCTAACGACCGCCTGAACATCGCCTTCATCGGCACCGC
>JARFRI010000011.1 GCA_029287335.1 Phycisphaera sp.
AGATGTGTATAAGAGACAGACCCACCGCGAATCGGGGGCGGCTTGTTTGTTGTGGTGGGTATCGTTTCACTCCACCGCACCCTACGTCGGCACCCGCGCCGCCGGAATGGTCGTAGAGGTTGACTCGGCCTTTGTTAGCCGGCGGGCTTGCCGTGGTAGGTCTGCCAGAACGACTCGCCCATCTTGGTGGTGTACTCGCTGGGCGTCTTGCCGTCGTTATAGCGGATGGATGCGCCCTTCAACATCTCGCGCATCGCGACGACGCGGTCCGCGTGCTTGGGGTCTGTGGCCAGGTTCTTCAATTCGTATGGGTCGTTTCTGAGATCGAAAAGTTGTGTTTGTCGATTGCCATCAACGCAGTACTCGATCAGTTTGTAACCGCTGCTGAGTTGGATCGCGCGTTGCCAGGACATAAACGCGAAGTACAGGAACGGTTGGTGGTTCGCTGTGTGATCAGCGATGGTGGGGTTGAGGCTCTTGAACTCGACGGTGTCGGGGGTTTTCAGGTCCGCACGTTCGATCAGGGTGGGGATCAGGTCGTAGATGTAGGCAAACTGCTCGCGGCGTTCGCCCTTGGGGATACCCGGCCCCGCGAGGATGAGCGGGACGTGGACGGAGTGGTCGTAGACGTTTTGCTTGCCCATCAGGCCGTGGGAGCCGAGCGCCAGGCCGTTGTCGGCGGTGTAGACGATGATCGTGTTGCCCCATTCGCCGCTGGCCTTGAGGGCCTCGATGACCCGGCCGATCTGCGCATCGGTGTGCTCCATCGTGGCGTAGAAGTCGGCGAGGTGTTTTTTGATTTCTTTTTCGGTGCGCGGGAAACCGGCGAGTTTCTCGTCGCGGATCGTGAGCATGCCGTTGTCGAAGGGGTGCTCGGGCATGAAGGCCGGGGGCAGGGGGATGCCCTCGGCTTTGTACTTGGCGTGATACTCGGGCGGTGCTTGCCGCGGGTCGTGCGGGGTCTGGAAGGAGACGTACATGAAGAACGGCGGGTCGTCGTCGGCGCGTTTCTCAAGAAAGTTGATTGCGGCGTCGGCGTAGATCTCGGCGGAGTGCTTGTCTTTGTGGGTGACCGGTTTCTTGCCCTTGAACGTGCCGTCGGCGGGGTAGTCGTACAGCGGCATGTTGTACTGGCTGCGTGTCATGCCACGGAAGAGGAGTTTGTCGCCGGCGGAGAAGGACCGTAGGAAGTGGCCGGCCTTGCCCGGCTCGTTCTTGCCGGTGGCCCAGGTGGTGTAGCCGGCCTCTTTGAAAACCTGCGGGAAGGTCTTGGTGTCTTGGCCGATCTCGAAGCCCCACTTGCCCTGGTTGTCCAAGTTCCAGAGCGTCTTGCCGGAGAAGAGCATCGCGCGCGACGGCGAGCAGACGGCGGGGGAGGTGCCGCCCATGATGTACGCGTTATCGAAGACGAGGCCGCGCTGGGCGAGGGCATCGATGGATGGGGTCGCGACGATCTCGTTGCCCGTGCACCCGAGCGTGTTGTACGGCTGGTCGTCGGCGAAGAAGAAGAGGATGTTGGGATTGTCCAGGGGCGCGTCGAGGGGGCGTTCGTCGGCGTGGAGGGCGTTAGCAGCGGTGAGCAGCAGAAGCACCGCGGTTACGAATCGGGCAAGACGATAGGTGGTGTTTGCACATGTCATGCAGAGAATTGTACGGCTTGAGATGCAGAAAGCGGCGGGTTGCTTGCGTGGGTTGCGGGGGTGCGACGATGCACGGGATGTGCGCGCGGGGATGCGGGTTGGCGTTAGATTGATGAGGCTGCGATTACATTGTCTTAATGAGGCGGAGGTCAAGTCATACCCCAACGCGCGGCCTTGTCGGGCAAACGATGGGTTAAAGATGGTGCCCAACCGGCTAAAGAGAGACGATGATTGTGAGTTGTGTGTTAAGATTTAGTTAAATCGGCCCTGGCGAGCTCAGAATGGGGGGTCAGTATTCGCGGCGCTGGCGGGCGGGGGCGATGTTCATGACTTTGCGGTACTTGGCGACGGTGCGGCGGGCGATGTCGATGCCTTGGTCCTTCATGGCGGTGACCAGTTCGTCGTCGGTGAGGGGTTTTTTCTTGTCCTCGGCGTCGATGACTTCTTTGAGTTTTGCTTGGACGGCACCCCAGGCCATGGATTCGCCGTCGGAGGACTCGGTGCCACCGGAGAAGAACATGCGGAGGGGGAGGATGCCGCGGGGGGTCTGGAGGTATTTCTCGCTGACGGCCCGGGAGACGGTGGCGACATGGATGCCGAGCTGGTCGGCGACGGTGGTCATGGGCAGGGGGCGGAGGGCCTGGGTGCCCTGGTCGAAGTAGTCGCGCTGGGCCTGGACGACGACGCCGATGACGCGGAGGAGGGTGGTGTTGCGTTGGTTGATCGCGTCGATGAGCCAGCGGGCAGAGGAGAGGTTTTTGCTGACGATGTCGCGGGTTTTTTTGTCGGCGTCTTTGTCTTTGGCCAGATCCTGGTAGTCGCGGGAGATGGTGAGCGCGGGGAGTCGGCCGTTGGTGAGGGTGGCGGTGTAGGCGTCGATTTCCTCGTCGTATTCGATGGTTGCATCGGGGGTGATGGTGCGGATTTCTTCGGTGGCGAGGAGTCGGCCGGGGTGGGGGTGGAACTGGCGGAGCTTGAGGATGCCCTGCTGGAGTTCTTCGATGGTGTGGTCGGTGGCCTTGGCGATCTTGGGGTAGCGATTGGCCTCGATGTCCTTGAGGTAGTGGTCCACGAGTAGTCGGGGCAGTTCGAGGTCGGTGTCGGGGTCTTCGGACAGTTTGGCATCGATTTGCAGGAGCAGGCACTCGCGGAAGTCGCGTGCGGCCAGGCCCGGCGGGTCGAGGGTTTCTTGAAGGAGGTTGGTGGTGGCGTGAATCAACTCGGCGGTGGCACCGGGCGGGGCATCGGGCAGAAGTTCATCCATGGGAGCACGGATGTAGCCGTCGGCGTCGACGAACCCGATGAGGTATTCGCCTAGTGGGATGAGGTCGGCGGGGATCTCGGCGAGGTGCCATTGGTCTAAGAGTTGGTCGTAGAGGGAGGCCCCGCGTGCGGCGGCGTTGGCCATGGCGTCCATCTTGCCGTCGCGGTCGCCTGCGGAGGAGGAGACTTGTCGGCGGGAGAAGTCCGAGCCTGCCTCGGAGGCGTTGGCATCCCAGGATTCGCCAAGCTGCTCGGACATATTGGAGAGGCGTTCAAAGTCGTCGGCGGCTTCGTTTTGGCTGCCGGCCTTGTCATCGACGACCATCTCGCGCTCGCCCTCGTTGTCGTCGCGGTCGGCCTGGACCTGCTCGGCCTGGAGGGTGTCGGCATCGTCGTTGGCCTGGGCTAGTTCGAGGGTGGGGTTGGACGCGAGTTCCTGCTCGATGCGTTCTTCCAGGGCCGGGGTGGGCATCTGGAGGATCTCCATCGACTGGATCATGCGCGGGTCCAGCTTCATCCGCTGGTCCATACGCATCTGTTGTCCGGTGTCGAATCTCATGCGTCCGTGCTTTCAGGTGGCGGGTTGCCTCGTGGCCCGCGGTTTGCATTGCTGCAAAGATGATACCACTAGTGGGAGTTGGGTATAGATGATCGCGGTGCGATGCGTGGGCGATTGGGGGTGCTGTGGGTCGCCCGGCCGCCGAAGTGACCTGGGCCGATTGATGGTCTTAGCTGGCGGATTGCGTCCGGGCTTGGATCGCGTCGCTGAGGACGGCTTTGGAGACGGTTTGCAGGCTTGAGCCGACGGGCATGCCGCGGGCCAGGCGGGTGACCTTGACGCCGAGTTGGGTCAGTGACTCGGCGAGGTAGAGGGCGGTGCCGTCGCCTTCAAGGGTGGGGTTGGTGCCGAGGATGACTTCGGTGATGGCGTCATCGCCTTTGGCGGACTTCACGCGGTCGAGTAGGCCCGCAATGTTGAGTTCGCCTGCGCCGATGGCTTCCATGGGGGACAGCCGACCCATCAAGACGTGGTATCGGCCGCGATACGCCCCGGCCTGCTCGATCGCGACAACATCGCTGGGCTGTTCAACGACCAGCAGCGTCCAAGTGTCGCGTTTGGGGTCGGCACAGATCGGGCAGGGGTCCGACTCGGTCACGTGCCCGCAGGTATCGCAGACCTTGAGGTTGGTGCGGAAGCGGGTCAGGGCGTTGGCGAGGTGGACCGAACTTTCCGCGGACTGACGCAACAAGTGGAACGCGATACGCTCGGCAGAGCGTCGACCGATGCCGGGCAGCTTTTCGAGTTCGTCAAGCAAATTGTCGTAGGCGGATTCAGCCATGCTAGGATTGTAGCTATGAACCCCGATGACCACGTTTGTCTTTGTTTCCACGTCAGCCAGCGGAAGATCGTGAACTATTGCAAACGCGAGAAGCCGCCGGTGGCGAGCCTGATTAGTGAATGTTTAAGTGCGGGGACGGGTTGCGGCTGGTGCGTGCCGTTCCTGAAGTCGCTGCACAAACAGGCGATGGATGGCGTTGAAAATCCGGACCTCCCGCACAGCCCCGAGGAGTACGCCAAGCGTCGTGCGTCGTTTCGCGAGACGGGCGAGCGGGATTGAGCACGCGCGTCAGCGATACGATCACAGATACATCAGCATAATGGTGAAAGTGATGATCGTACCGTTGTGCAAAGCATGCGCGGACATCGGGGCGACGAGGGAGCCGCGCCATTGTCGCAGGCCGGCGAGGACGAAGGCGATTGACATCAGGATGGGGATGCCCACGATGCCTTGTGGGTGGATGGCGGCGAAGATGAAGGAAGTCACAAGGGTCGCGACGAGCCAAGTGACCCATCCGGGGAGCTTACGCAGGTGTCGGTAGAACGCGGCGCGGAAGACGAGTTCTTCGACAATGGGTGCCCAGACAACGGTGGCGAGGACCAGGACGATGATCTGATAGGTGCCGCCGGTGATAATCTCTCTGCCGGCGGGGTGCTCGCTGTCCATGCCGGTGAGGTACGCGACGGCGATGGTGATCAGTCCGCCGACGAAGATGATCGGCAGGCCCGCGAGGTAGCCGAGCACACCCGCGCCGATCTCGCGGTGCAGTCCCTTGGGTGCGGTTAGGCCCATCTCTTTCCGGTACTGGCTAGTGCGGACGCCGCACAGCATCGGCCAAAACACCGGCAGCACCATCAGCCCCAGCATCGGCAGCATCAGATCAAATCCAACCCTCGGCGATACCCACACCGCGAGTAGCTGCAGCGCGACGAACACGACGAGGAAGATGGCCACCAGTTCGAGGTAGGCCGAGCTGTGAGAGATCGCACCGGGATCAAACTTGGCTCGGAGCTTGCCCATCGCTGCGAAGATGATGGCGGTGATGAACAGGCCGAAGCCGAGCAGGAACGCAAGGATGACAAGCCCCACAAACGCGAAGATCAAAAAGACGGTGCGGGTGGCGGCGGATCGGGGGGCCTGATGCAGGGCATCGTTGGTGGGCAGGTTGTAGCCAGCGGCGAGTTCGCCAAACCAGCCGTGGCGTTGGATGAGGTCTTGTGTTTCTTGTGCGGTGGGCACGTAGGCTTCATCGCTATAGATCCGCGTCAGCAGGTCGTGGTCGGCTAGGAAGTCGCCGGCTGGTTCGAGCCCGTTTGACAGGTTTTTGTCTGAGAGTTGTTCGAGCCTTTCCAAGGCATCGTCCGCGCCGTTGAGTTCCCCGGCAACCACCGCGACACGCATCCGGTCAGTCGTACTGAAAGGCGACATCGCGGTTTGATTGTCGAGGCTAAATAGCATCCCGGTATCGTCTTGGCCAAGTACCCGTTCAAAGCCCACGGCGATTCGGCCGAAAAGCACCGTATCCAGGCCCGGGCTCGCGTCGGTCGGTGGCGGCGGGGGCATCTTGCTGGCCCAAGCTTGCATGGCCATGATCGCGACGGTGCAGAGGATGATCAGGGTCCATGCGATTGCCACGCGCACAGGTCGGCGTCGCAGAGGCGTTGGGGGCGGCTCGGTGTGGGGCGAGAATGCCACGGCTTGGGACCCGATCTCGGGCTCGGTGCTCGGGGTGGACGCCGGCGTCTGCCACGGGTCGGGTTGGTCGTGTGTTTCCAAGATCGCATGATAAGCCATCGCCCTTGCTGCGATGTTATGATTTCACAGATGACACCAAGCACCCTCATCCTCCGCACCGCTGGCACGAACTGTGACGCCGAGTTGGCATACGCTTTTGAACAGGCTGGCGCGACGACGCAGACGATCCACATCTCCAAGCTTATTGAGCAGCCGGAGCTGATTGCTTCGTTCGACCTGATCGGCTTGCCTGGCGGGTTCAGCTACGGCGACGATATCGCGGCGGGGCGCATCCTTGCCAACCGGCTTAAGCACCGCCTGCTCGACCCGTTGCAAGACGCGGCCAAGCGTGGCGTGCCGATGATCGGGATCTGCAACGGGTTTCAGGTGCTGGTGAAGCTCGGCCTGCTGCCTTACCCCGAGCAAGCGACGCAGGTGTGTACGCTGGCGGACAACAATACCGGCCGGTTTACGTGCAAGTGGGGTGCGGTTCAGGCTGACAAGACCTCGTCGTGTATTTGGACCCAAGGCCTGGGCGACTTTGAGTTGCCCATCGCCCACGGCGAAGGCCGGTTCACCGGCCCGGCTGAATTGATCGAGCAACTCAAAGCCAATGGCCAAGTCGCATTGCGATACGCCCCCAATGCCAACCCCAACGGCTCGGACGACGATATCGCGGGTATCTGCGACCCCACCGGCACGATCTTCGGCCTGATGCCCCACCCCGAACGCTACGTCACCGCCACCCAGCACCCGCAATGGACCCGACAGGGGGAAGGGTTTTTAAGCGAGACGATGCCGGGTTTAGAGATGTTCCAAAACGCGGTGAGCTACGTGAAAGAACGCGCGACTGCGGGGGTTTAGTCCCATTTCTAACTTCTAAGTACGCATTTTGAATTTACGAACCGGCAACTGATCTCTAGGTAGAGGCGGTGGGATCGTGATTCCCTGTTCTTTTGCTTGCCTGTAATACTCTTTTACGGAGAGTTTGAAAACCAGTTCTATCTTCTCGCCCACGGTCAACCCTTTGAATAATTCGGGGTCAAACTCCGTTCGGGCCAAAACGACACCATTTTCATCTTTTGCCATGACATCATTATAATCGGCATTCTGGCTAGATTTTGATACACTATTTAGCTCGCCCCAGCCGATGTTCGGCCGGGGTATCGCACGAGGCGGCCTATCCGTGGGCCGCGACCCGTTGTTTCTTGGCATGTGTCAAGGCGGGTAAATCTGTCACGAAAGGACACCCCTCTCTTATGGTCAATAAGACCCTCATTGCAGAATTATCGATTGAAGATCTTGAAGCAGAATCCATGCTTCAAGAAGCCTTCGGCGATGCCGTCGCCGGCGGCGACATGGAAGAGCTGCTGCAGGACAACATCGCCGACTTTTCAAGCGGCTCCATCCTCACCGGCAAAATCATCGGTATGGCTGGCGACGACTTCCTAGTCGACGTCGGCCTGAAGTCCGAAGGCATCCTCGACAAGAACGAGTTTGACAACCCGGCCGACGTCGAAATCGGCGACACGGTTGACGTGCTGCTCGAAACCGTTGAAGGCGAAGGCGGCATGGTCGCCATCTCCAAACGGAAAGCCGACCGCATCCGCGGCTGGGAAAAGCTCATCTCCGAAAAAGGCGAAGGCGATTCGATCGACGGCAAAGTTATGCGGAAGATCAAGGGCGGCCTGCTCGTCGATATCGGCGTGCCTGTCTTCCTGCCCGCGTCGCAGGTCGATATCCGGCGCCCCCCAGACATCGGTATCTACATCGGCAAGACGATCGAGGCACAGATCCTCAAGATCGACACCGAGCGCCGCAACATCGTTATCTCGCGTCGCAAGCTCATCGAAGACCGACGCTCGATCATGCGTAAGCAATTGCTCGAGAAGATCACCGTTGGCGACATTGTCGAGGGCACGGTCAAGAACATTGCCGACTTCGGCGCGTTCGTCGACCTGGGCGGCATCGATGGCCTGTTGCATATCACCGACATGAGCTGGGGCCGGGTCAACCACCCAAGCGACGTCGTGAAGATCGACGACAAGATCGAAGTCAAGATCCTCAACATCGACTTCGACAAGGAAAAGATCGCGCTGGGCCTGAAGCAGAAGGACTCTTCGCCTTGGGAAGATATCGAGGCGAAGTACCCGGCCAACACCCGCGTTACCGGTACCGTCACGAACATCATGTCCTATGGTGCCTTCGTCAAGCTCGAAGACGGCGTCGAAGGCCTGGTCCACATCTCCGAGATGTCTTGGACCAAGCGGATCAACCACCCCTCCGAAGTCGTTTCCATCGGCGAGGAAGTGGAAGTCGTTGTGCTTGAGATCGACCAGAGCAAGCAAGAGATCAGCCTTGGTATGAAGCAGACCGAGGTTAACCCTTGGGAACTGGTCGCCGAGAAGTACCCACCCGGTACGATCGTCGAGGGCAAAGTCCGCAATCTCGCCAGCTACGGCGCGTTTGTCGAGATCGAGCCCGGTATCGATGGGTTGCTGCACGTCAGCGACCTGTCGTGGACCAAGAAAATCAGCCACCCCAACGAGATGCTCAAGAAGGGCGACGACGCCCGCTGCGTCGTCCTTGAAGTGGACCAGCAGAAGCAACGCGTCGCGCTGGGCCTGAAGCAACTGGACGAAGACCCGTGGGACAACGCGATCCCATC
>JARFRI010000035.1 GCA_029287335.1 Phycisphaera sp.
AAAGCCGACCGCGGGATCAAGGCGGGCCAGCAACAACTGGCCAAGGCCAAGACCCAGGCCGAGCGCGATGCGGCGAACGCCGAGATCAAGAAGTGGCAAGACAATCGCAAGGCTGGCGAAGCGGCGCTCAAAGAACGCACCGCCGCCTACGAACAGGCCAAGGCCAACGAACCCAAGCTCAAGCAGCAGGTCGCCCAAGCCCAAGCCGATCTCGATAAGGCACAAGGCCGTGTCGTGCGATCGTTGGAGAGCCTGCGTCTGGATCGTGTGCTGGAAAGCGACCGGCTCGACAGCAAGCTCGCGCAGTTTGCCGTGATGCATCACGCCACGCCGCACGGCCTGGCGCTGTTCGCGGAAAAAAGCGGCGAGCATAAGAAACTCATCGATCAACTGCTGCGCAACGACAAGCTGATGCTGCAGATGGTCTATGCCGGCGGCGCTCAGGACGGCCAGTACGGCCAAGCGGTGCAGATCTATAACGACATCCAAAAGGCCAGCTACAAGGCGAGCCTGGGCGTGTTCCATGAATTGGCCCTGGCGATTGCCCTGGAGCACGCGTCGCCGATCAAGCAGCAAAACGCCGAGGCCGCGACTGATGCGCCCGAGTTTGTTGATCCGGTTGCTCGCTACCAGCACTTTGAAAAGGCGTACCTCGACAAGGAACTGGACCCGTACTTCGAGCAGCACAATGCTTGGGAGCTGCGGTATGTGGTGGATGGTGGCGAGCCGAACGAGATCTTGTCGTGGGGTCGCGAGATGCTGCGGAACTATCGGCCGGACATGATCACGATGAAGGATGACCGGTGGCGATACGTCGCGCTGGTCCGCACCTGCGTCCGCTACGGCAGCCAAGAGAACAAGAACGACAAGCCCGAGCTGCAGTTCTTCCAGAACATCTTGATGAACGGCGGGATCTGCGGCCGACGCGCATTCTTCGGCCGATTCATCCTGCGATCCTTCGGCGTCCCAACGGTCGCCAAACCGCAGACAGGCCACGCGGCGCTGGCACGCTGGACACCCGACGGCTGGGTGCCTTGCCTGGGCGCGGGTTGGGGCACCGGCTGGGCACCGAGCCGGGAGATGGCCGCGACCGACTTCCTCGCCGTCACCCAGGCCCGCGAGTTGGATAGCTACATGCAGGTCCTGCGTGCCCAGTGGATCGGCGACCTCAACGGCGAGACACGCAAGCTCGGCTTCGACACCGGCAAACACCAGGCCGAGTTCTGGAACAGCGTCGCGCTGAATACCCAGAAGCAGCTCATCGAAACCGCAGGCAAGAAAGCACTCGACGCCGTGGGCGAAGAGCTCGGCGAAGCCAACGAGTCCAAGGTCAAATACCCCTTCGTCTCCGGCGAGGTCTCCGCGGAAGATCGCAAGATCAACGTCGATCAGGCCGGCGTGATCACCATTCCCGCCGCCGCGGCAACCAGCCCGGCCAAGAGCACCGGCAAGGTGTTGTTCCTGGATAGCTCGCTGGGCGGCAAGCAGATGCACTACTCCCGCAACGGCGGCGACACGGACGTCGTCTACACCTTCGACGCACCCGAAGCCGGCACCTATGCCCTGACCATGCGCGTCGCGGTCCCCGCCTGGAAGCAGAACGTCAACCTCATCGTCAACGGCAAGGCAACGGCCGTCGAGTTGCCGCTCACCGTGGGCATGTGGGACACAACCCGTGCGATCAAAGTCGACCTGGTCAAAGGCAAAAACACCTTGACCCTGTCACGCAAGAACGTGAAGCAAGGCGTCGCGATCAAGGGCTTCACCGTCCGCGACTTCACACTGAGCCCAGTGGGCGGCCAGCAGTAAAGCTGGGATAGAAGGTTTGCAAGAAGTCTATGCGCTGGGTGCCACACAACTGCCCGAAGGGCTGCTGTGTGCGAGTCGCACGGACTGTATAAAGAGTTGTTCGCACACAGCAGGCCTGCGGCCAGTTGTGTGGCACCCGATCTCCTAACATTCAACGGCTTAAACCGATGGAGCCTTATCGTGATCCGATGCCTCTGCTTACTACTCGTCCTGTCCGCTTCGCCGCATGCACTGGCGCAAGACGCGCCAATCCGCCCACTCGACGCAGCTCGTGACAAGCCCAACATCCTCATCATCTTCACCGATGATCAGGGCTACGCCGACTTCGGCTGCTTTGGCTCGACGACGCACAAGACGCCTCGCATGGATGAGCTGGCACAACAGGGCACCAAGTACACCAGCTTCTATGCACAGGCCGTCTGCGGCCCATCGCGCTCGGCACTGCTCACCGGTCGATACCCGAACCGCAGCGGCGGCTGGGGCATGCCCGCCGACGAGATCACCTGGGCCGAGCTAATGCAGACCGCCGGCTACCAGACCGCAGCGATCGGCAAGTGGGACGTCTCCGACCGCCGAGCGATCCTGCCGCGCATGCCGCTGGCCCAAGGCTTTGACTACTACTTCGGCGCGCTAGGTGCCAACGACAACGGCACCATCCATTACCACGAAAACAACGAGAAACACAGCAGCTCCGACGACATGGGCGCGATCACCAGGCTCTACACCGACAAGGCCATTGCCTACCTCAAAGAAAAACGCGACCCGGATAAGCCTTTCGCGCTGTATCTGTCACACACGATGATGCACACCGACATCGACGCCTCGCCCAAGTTCCGTGGCACATCGGCCGGCGGGTTGTATGGCGACGTCGTCGAGGAGTTCGACTACGAGACCGGCCGACTGCTGGACACGCTTGATGAATTAAAACTCACGGACAACACGCTGGTGATCTATACAACGGACAACGGCCCGTGGAACCAGATCGCCTACCGCGAGCGTGAGAAGGGCCACCCCGAGGGCGCGAAGTTCTGGGGCGACGCCGGGCCACTGCGCGCGGGCAAGGGCAGCAACTACGAAGCGGGGGTCAGAGTGCCGGCGATCATCCGCTGGCCGGGCAAAGTGAAAGCAGGGGCCGAGAGTGATGCGATCTTTGCCACGCTGGACTTCCTGCCAACCTTCGCGACGTTGTGCGGTTTTGAGGTGCCCAAGGATCGGCCGATCGATGGCGTGGATCAGACCGACCTGCTGCTAGGTAAAGATGCCGACGGCAATCGGAATACGTTTTACTACACCTCCCAAGCGAATCGTAAGAAAAACACTTTTGCCGTCAACGGCATCCGCGTGGGCAAGTGGAAGTACCTCAAGGCCGAGCACGTGATCGGCGACTACGCCCAGGACAAGGATCGCGAGCAGGTCGAAGAGCTCTACGACCTCGAAGCCGACTTGAGCGAAACAACCAACCTGGCCAGTAAGCACCCCGAGATCGTCAAGCAACTCCGCGAGCAGATGGACACGTGGTGGCAAGCGGCATCAGGGCCGTAACCCTCGACGATGCCCTCGCCGTCCCCGAGCCCGGCTCGCTCGCAATGCTCGGCCTCGGTGGCCTGCTGATCGCTTCCCGCCGACGTCGTGATTGATCGATTCGAACAAACCAAACAACTTGAAGGCCGCCCTGTTCGCAGGGCGGTTTTTTTTGTTACCTCCCCCTCGCGTGATAGACTTGCAACCCATGCCTCCGCGTACGGCCAAGCCACCCAACGTTCCTTGGGCAAGGGACAAAGACGACACGCTCCTGGACCTGCGGTTCAAGGAGCTGGGGCTGTCGCTTGAGCGCTGCCCGGAGCTCGTCGCGGATGTCGATCGGCTTAACGACGAACTGGACGCCGCGGGGCTGTTGCGCTTTCGCCCGCACTGCTGGTTGTCCAGCGAATGGTTCTGCCCCGATGGCATCCCGGGCATCGCGCTGCCGTTCTATCTTGCCCACCCCAGATTGATTCGGCTTGAGCAGTCGCAGATGCTGACGGTTGAAGGTGCCGCGCCGCGTCAGCGCAAGATGATCCTTAGGCACGAAGCGGGCCATGCGTTTTGCAATGCGTATCGACTGCATCGCCGCAAGCGCTTCCGCGAGCTCTTCGGCTCGGTGAGTCAGAAATACCCCGAGGCTTACAAACCCAACCCCGCGTCGCGCGGTTACGTGACGCACCTGCCCGCTTGGTATGCCCAGGCCCACCCGGCCGAGGACTTCGCCGAGACCTTCGCCGTCTGGCTTACGCCAAAGCAGCGCTGGCGCAAGACGTACAAGGACTGGCCCAAGGCGATGCGCAAGCTCACGTTTGTCGATGAGGTCGCGGCCGAGTTAAGCGAACAGACCCCGCCGGTGCGCTCGCGCAAGAAGGTCGAGACGCTGGCCCAGCTCAGCACCACCCTCCGCGAGCACTACCGCAAGAAGCGTTGGTTCTACGGCGACACGTTCCCGGATTTTTATGACCGCGACCTCTTAAAACTCTTCAGCGCCGACCCGAAGTACGCCCACCGCCCGACGGCCGCATCCATGCTGCGCAGCTATCAGGCCGAGCTGCGCGAGACGGTTGCCCGATGGACCGGCACGCACGCGTACACGATCGACCAGGTCCTGCGCGACATGATCGACCGGTGTAAGGAATTGAAGCTGCGTTTGGCCGTGCCCATCCACCAGGCCAAGCGCGACGCGACGCTGATGGTGACGGTGCAGACGATGAACTACATGCACGCCGGCCACCACCCGGTGGCGTTGTAAAGCGATGCATGGCCTGCGTCTGATAACCGCTTGGCCGATCACTTGTTTCGCACTGTTTTGTCACGGCTTATCGGCCAGCCATGAACAAGCATCACATTCGTGCTTATCACGGCGAAACACCCGATTAAGGTGTTGTCTGTTGCCTCATTCCTCTAAGACCCCACGAGTAGCATGCCACGCCGACACCGCATCCTGGTTCTTGTTCACCCCGACTGTGTCCCGCCGGACACGATCGAGGGGCTGTCCAATGAAGAGATGGCGCCGTTCAGGACCGAGTACGACGTCGTTGCGACGCTATCGAATATGGGCCATGAGACCCGTGTCCTGGGTGTCGCGATGGACCTGGGCGAGATCCGTAAGGCGGTGCAGGACTTTAAGCCCTACGTCGTGTTCAACATGCTCGAGGAGTTCGCGGGCGTCGGCGTGTTCGATACGCATGTCGCGGCGTACCTCGAAGCGCTCCGCGTGCCCTACACCGGGTGCAACCCGCGCGGGCTCATGCTCGCGCACAACAAGGGCCTGGCCAAGATGGTCTGCCGATACCACCGCATCCCCGTGCCCGCGTTCCACGTCTTCCCGATCGGCCAGCGCAAGGTCATCCCGCCCAAACGCCTCACCTACCCGATGATCGTCAAGTCGCTGACCGAAGAGGGCTCGGTCGGTATCAGCCAGGCCTCGATCGTCAACGACGTCGCGGCATTGCAAGAGCGCGTCAAGTTCATCCACCGCACCACCGCCACGGATGCGATCATCGAGCGCTACATCGACGGCCGAGAGATCTACGTCGGCGTCATCGGCAACCAACGCCTGCAGACCCTGCCCATCTGGGAGATGGATTTCTCCGGTTTGCCTGAGCGTGCCCCGCGCATCGCCACTGGCAGGCTCAAGTGGGATGAGGACTACCAGCAGAAGATCAAGCTCAACACCGGCCCGGCACAGAACTTGCCGAACGGTCTGCAAATCGAGCTCCCGCGACTGGCCAAGCGGGCCTACCGCGCACTGCAGCTCTCCGGCTACGCACGCATGGACTTCCGTGTCACCGATGAGGGCAAGGTCTACCTGCTCGAAGCCAACCCCAACCCGCAGCTGATGTATGGCGAGGACTTTGCCGAGTCGGCCGACAACGGGGGGATCAGCTACGAGCAGTTGATGACCCGGATCATCAGCCTGGGCCGACGCTATCGGCTGATCGGCCAGGCGTGAGGGGTGAAAAACGCAGAAAAATAGAAGAACAGAAAATCAGAAAATCAACGCCTTGCTGACTTCATTTTCTGATTTTCTGCTTTTCTACGATGCTGCGTTTCGTGCCAGGTAGACGATAGCGCGCCAAGCGTT
>JARFRI010000114.1 GCA_029287335.1 Phycisphaera sp.
GATGGGAAGCGTGATGCCCAGACCAACGCCGACGATCCATGGGTCCGGCACGCTCTCGGTAATCCGCAGCAGATCCACCGACAACTGCGGATCGTCCCAACGCCCGGCGTGCTCGGCCGTCGCCAAAGCAATGCCAGCACGCAGCCGAGTCATCCGAAGATCCGGGTTGTAGACCAGCGCGATCAGCTCCCCCTCCGCGAGGCTGATCCCATCGCTGGGATCGTAAGCCACGGGCATATCCGGGGGCGTGTCCGGGGTCGCCTCGTTAAGTCGCTGAGCAAACGCCGACACCGTCTCATCCGCTGGCGTGCGTTCGTGCCACGCCTGCCGATGGTTTGCCGGGTCCAACGGGCTGGGTTCATAGCTTTGGCAACCCGTGCTGACCACGATGGCGCTGAGCGCAGCGATAGCAAGAACGGGCCGAATCGAAAAAGATTGCAAGGAGTGTCTCCGGTGTGGTTGGGGATCGACCAAGACGCTGCGCGAGCACGCAGCAGCACGACGGCTCAAAGCCATCGGTCTAGGTCAATAAAACCACAGTCCGGAGTTGGTGAAGGGATTCGCCGGGCTCACATCGCGGAGGCGGCGGGATCGGCGGCGCAGGCGGAGAAGTCGACGCCGCCGGCTGCCAAAGGTCCGGCAGCGGACTGAACAGCGATGGAACATGATCGTCCCAACGCTGCCGGGTGTCGGTCAAGGCGTAGGCCGGCGTAGGGTGCGAATGCTCGACGTGGCAGCAACAGTCGCGCTGGTCATCCGTCTCGGTATCAGACACAAGCGTCTGATCGCAGTCGCCTTCGTGCCCCGCGTGCTTATGCCAATGCGTATGGGCGACACCGTCGTGGACATGTGTATGAGCGTGCCCATGGGACACGGATACCGCTTGTGCGTTGGTGGTTTCGAGCCCACCAACTGCAAATAGCAGCCCGAGGGAGGCAACCGAAACGACAATCAAGATGGCGTGCTTGTTCAAAGCCATTCACGAAAGAAAGTAGCAGATGGAGTCTTCATCTACAAGCGTAGCGTCAAAAGGAATCGCCAAACTTGATCGCTGCAGCAACATACGCAAGCGTCTCCGCATCAATCTCGCCCATCACACACATCCACAAATCGCCCTTATTTCGCATCACCATTGGCATGCCAGCGTGGTCGTGGCCCTGGTCACGAAGGGTTCCACGGCTTATAAAAAAGCTTCAATCGCGGCTGATCGTACCTCAAGCCAGTAGGAAGTTTGAAAAATCCGCGATCGATGGAACCGTAGGTGCTGCCGTCTACGTTTCTAGTGGTGTAGCACGACTTTTCTTATCCCAATGCGGAGACACATGATGCGATTAGACCGAACGACGTTAATGGCGATGCTGACGATGGCCATGATGCTGACCCTTACAGGCTGTGGCCAGGCCTCTGGCGACGCGGCAGACCCAAGTCACGCCAATCACGACGCACATGCTGGACACGACCATCAAAAGCAGGCGGCTGATAGCGAAGATGAACAGGAGCAGCAGGCCTTATCGAATTACGTCGCAGCGCCATACCCGCTAGACACATGCGTTGTTGCGGGTGGGAAGCTCGGCTCGATGGGCAAGCCGACTTCGCTGGTGCATGAGGGCCGGGAGGTGAAGTTTTGTTGTGCGGCGTGCGAGCCGAAGTTTAAGGAAGACCCGGACAAATATCTCAAAAAGATCGATACCGCCGTCGTTGAGCAGCAAGCCGATAGTTACCCATTGGACACCTGCCTGATCAGCGGCGACAAGCTCGGCGACAAGCCGGTTGACTTCGTCTACGAGAATCGGCTCGTGCGATTCTGCTGCGAGATGTGTGTCGATGGGTTCCTGAAGAATCCCAACGCGAGCCTTGCCAAGCTCAACGAGGCCGCCGTGAAAAAACAACTGGCCGACTACCCCGCGAAGAAGTGCCCGGTGACCGATGCGGACCTCGGATCGTTGGGTAAGCCGATCGACATGATGGTCGGCCACCGGCTGGTCCGTCTCTGCTGTGCGGGTTGCGACAAGAAGGTCAAAGCAAACCCCGTTGGGATGCTACACAAGGTCTACGGCACGCCGGATAAGCCGGATGCGGAGTAAGCCATGAACGCCGGTTTGCTTCGACCAATCCATCTGCCACTGCTGTTCATGTTTTCGCTGTCGCTCATCTTCATGGGTTGTCAGGCTAGCGATCACGCGAACATGCAGTGGGAAAGCAATGTGTTTAAGCATCGTCTAACCGAAGTCCGCGATGGCGGCCTTGCGTCTGATTCGCAGCGCGTGACAACCGAGATGGTGGTCGATGATGGCTCGATGCAGGCGTTGGTTGAGTTGGCACTGGCGAACAACCCCGAGATCAAGGCTGGGCGTCTGCGTGTCGAGCGATTAAGCGAGCGGCCGGCGCAGGCCGTGGCTTTGGACGATCCGATGGCGGCGCTAACGGTCGGCGAGCTGGCACAAACCGCTGCGGGACAGGTCGACTACATCGTCTCGCTGACGCAGGCCCTGCCTTACCCCGGCACGCTCGACGCTCGCAAGACCGTCGCGGAGCAGGAGGTACTCACCGCGTCCGCCGAACTGCTCGACGTGATGGAGCGTGTCGCCGTCGAGGTCCGCCGGGTGTACTGGCGGCGCTACGCCGTGGCACGCGCGATCGAAGTGACCGATCAGGATCGCAAGGTCCTCCAGCAAATCAGTGAGACGATAGATGCGCGAGCCCGTGTCGGCGAGGCGGAACAGGCGGATCAACTGCGAATCTCGCTTCGCCTCGCGGACCTGGACCAGCAGCTTGACCGGCTCAAGCAACAGCAGCGGTCGCTTGATGTGATGACGAATCGACTACTCAACCGCCAAACCGATGCGTCGCTGCGCGCGCCCGCCGCAGTGGGGTGGAAGCCCGTTGAGGTCGATCGCGAGACACTGATCCAACAAGCGGAGCAGAACAATCCTGCCGTCATCGTCCAGCGCCGTCGCGTGGAGGGCTTCCGCCAGCGGTTCAAGCTGGCCAAGGTGGAGCGTCGCCCTGATTTCAGATTCGGCGTGCAATACGCCGCGGTCGGCAGCGACGGCATCGCAGGCTCGGCCAACGGGGACGATCAGTTCGCGGTGACCGGTGCAGTATCCATCCCACTGAACGCGGACAAGTACGACGCCAAGGAGCGTGAGGCGTTCCGCGGGATTGGGGAAGCGATGATGGGCTTGGATGCCGCCCAAGGCCGGGCGGCGAACCTAGCCGACGACGCGCTCGCACGCATCGCTGCAGAGCAGTCGATCCTGAATCGCCTGAACAAGCAGATGCTGCCGGAGAGCCAGCGGGCATTCGAGCTAGCCCTCACCGGCTATAGCGCTGGGAAGGTCAGCTTCATCCAGATGATGGACGACTGGCAGCGGACGCTCGACCTCGAACTCGCGGCCCACCGTGCACAGGCACGATACGAACAGGCACGTGCTGATCTGGCCGCAGCGCTGGGGGATGTTTCAGGCCGGGTCCCTGAGTTGCGACAAAATTTGTCTGGAGACAGCGATAATGAGTAAAGCAATCAAACAGACCCGCGCTGTGATCAAGGCCATTTGGCGTCGAGCCAGCGACTTGGTTGTCGTGGTGCTGATCCTGCTCGCGCTGGTTACGGGATTTATGTTGCGAGGCGGTGACGGGGCAGGCGGTCAAACAGCCGCTTCCGGAGAGCAGTGGTACACCTGCTCGATGCACCCTGACGTGCGGATGCCCAAGCCAGACGATCTGTGTCCGATCTGCAACATGGCGCTCATCCCGGTTGGCTCGGACGCCTCTACCGCACTCGGTCCACGTGAGGTTGCCTTGACGCCCGAAGCCGCAGCGCTGATCAACGTCGAGATGTTGCCAGTGCAACGACGTTTCCTTCAACGGCCTGTCCGCATGGTCGGTAAAATCACGGCCGACGAAACCCGGCTGTCTTACGTCACCGCCTACATGCCCGGCCGACTCGATCGCCTGTTCGTTGATTACACCGGCGTCACCGTACGCAAAGGCGACCACCTCGCCGAGATCTACAGCCCCGAACTGCTCGTTGCCCAGCAGGAACTCATCAACGCACACGCCGCGGTTGAGGCGATGAGCGACGATGCCTCCGCGTCGGTCCAGCGGACCAACACGCTCTTGCTAAGAACCGCCAAAGACAAGCTTCGGCTTCTCGGTTTGACCGCTGATCAGATCAACACGATCGCCAAGACCAGCGAGCCCACCGATCACATCACGCTTTACGCGCCGACGGCAGGGATCGTGACCGAGCGACACGTGTCGGAAGGCAGCTATGTCAAGGAAGGCGATCGGCTCTATACCCTCACCGACCTGTCGAAGCTCTGGCTCATGCTCGATGCCTACGAGACCGACCTGCCCTGGCTGCGCTATGGCCAATCGGTCTCCTTCAAAGTCGAGTCCTTCGGCGACGAAGCCTTCACCGGCCGGATCGCCTTCATCAGCCCGGTGCTCGACGAGAAGACCCGCACGGTTCGCGTCCGCGTCAACGTCGACAACAGGCACGGCCGACTGCGCCCCGGCATGTTCGCAAGGGGCGTGGTCGATGCGGTCGTATCCAGCGACGCGAGGGTGGTGTC
>JARFRI010000127.1 GCA_029287335.1 Phycisphaera sp.
CTGGCTGAGCAGATCGATCCCCGCGGAGTAGATCGCGGCGACACGGACGGTGCCCTCGAGCTTCTCGCCGGTCAGGCCCAGCGAACTGACTTCACGCTCGATCTGATCGAACTGATTGAGGGTCTCGGCAGCGCCGACGAGGTAGAGCTCGCCCGCTTGGGTGAGCTCGAAGGGGCGGACCGAGCGGTCGATGAGCTTGACGCCCAGGCGACGCTCAAGCTGGCCGATGCGCTGGCTGGCGGCGGACTGGCTGATACCAAACAGCTCCGCGGCTTTTGAAAAGCTTCGGCAGCGAGCGACCTCGACGAAAAGACGGATGGTTTGCATCGGCCCCACCACTGGCGGACCCTTTCTATATAAGTAATGCTAATTCAATAAATACGCTCTTTTAGTATACCTGATTCCGGTAGCATTTCCATTGATCTTGACCTTTAATTAGACGGCCCCGCCCTGCTCGCTTGACGACGCCATGGCTAAGAATCCACAAACCCGCGAAAAAGGTTCATCTCGATTGCGATCTGGGCCCTCTTTATGCCTGTTGCTGGCGATGCTGATCGCGATGCCCGTGGCCCAGGCCCAGCAGGACCCGGCCGATCGGTTGCCGGCGGCGCTGCACGAGCGGTTGGTGCCGAGGGTGACGCCGCTGAAGGGTGAGTCGCTGGTCGTTCGATCCTCGTTCATTAAGGCGATGCCCCTCCGAGGTTTGGGGTTGGGGCTGTTTCAGGTCTGGCAGGCCGGGGGCGGGGTGGTTCTGGATGAGGATGAGCCGGGGTTGACCCTGCACTTTTATGCCGAGGGCATCGACGCGATGACGCTGGCGGACAAGCTCTGGGAGGGCCTGCCCAAACGGGCCAAGACGCTACAGCACCTCATCGACGAGACGATCGGCCAAGCCCGGACCAAGCGACAACCCGTCGGCCACCTCATCATCGCCGGCCACGCGGGGCTGCCGGGCTGCTCGGCCCTGGGCGGGACGATGGACGACTGCACCTTCCGCGGCCGACTCACCACCTATCAACGCCAACAACTCGCCCGCCTTCGGCCCTACCTGGCGGCGGATGCGGAAATCGAGCTGCGCCAATGCGTCACCGGCAGCGGCAAAGAAGGCCAGCGACTGCTCACTGCGATCTACGAAACCACCGGCGCGGCGACGAGCAGCTACCTGGCCGACTTCCACTTCGGCGACGCAGCGAATCACCCGCGCGTGCGCGTGGGGTCGAGGGGGTTTGAGATTGTTCGGGTCAAAAAGTGAGCGATCGCTTGGGTGCCACACAACTGCCGCAAGGCTGCTGTGTGCGAGTTGTCGGTGAAGCATCCCAAAGTCATTCGCACACAGCTTGCCGAGCCAAGTTGTGTGGCACCCGGGCACGAAACGTTAGCGAGTGGCCTTCTTCTCGTTCTCGTAATTCGTAATCGAACCCGATTACGATGTTCGATTACGAGAACGAGAACGATCGGGAATCACTCCCCGCCGTGTACCGTGTCGTCGCCGGCGATGACCATCAGCGCATCGACCCCGACGCGGCCGTTGGGGTCCGCTTCGCTGTCGAAGAGGTTGTCGGTGCCGTCGCCGAAGCGATCCGAGTGCAGCGCGCCGTTGGCGTACTTGGTCTGGAAGAATTGCGTCGTCTCGAACTGCACGTGGTTGTCGTTCCACAGCACGGAGCCGGTCCATTCGCCGGGGTCATCGCTGTGGATGCTGGCGACTTTGTTGGTTGCGTTGGTGCCGGTGTTGCGGTCGGAGAGGACGATGGCCTGTGAGTTGAGCGTCTGCTGCCACTCCTGGCCTCGGCCGGCGAAGGCGTTGTCCGGCGCTTGCCCCGCCGCGCCCTTGATGCCGAGCATGGCGTAGGAGTAGTTCTTCGTGTCGGCGTTCCACTTCACAGTCGCGGTCCCCGCGTTACCGCCCCACTCAACCGCATCCACTTCTGCCACTTCGCTGGGGCTGATCGCGTACTCGGGCGTGAAGAAGTCGTCATCGAGCAAGATCCAGAACCGCGCTTCGACGGTGTCGCCGTCGCCGGAGTTGCCGGTCATTTCTTTGCTGTTAGCAATGATGTTGCCGCGCGAATCGAAGCCGGCGAACTTGTTCTTGTTCGAGTTGGCAAAGGTCACCAGGCCCTGATGGATCCCGCGGAGCTGGGTGGAGTTCTGCATACGTCGGGCGGTGCGGCGTGAGGCGGCGTCGACCGGCACGTTGAACGACACCAGGACCATCACCAGGACGATCACGACCAACAGCTCTTGAATGGTGAACCCGGACTGACGACGGCGAGGGGTGAAACTTTGCAAAGTAGACTCCCGGTGAGGTGTGTGATAGATCGGTTCAGGATAACCGCGGATGGAGCGATCGATCAACTCATTTTCGTTTTTATCCTCACACGAAGGCGCAAGGAAATGATTTTTAGCCACGGATTGACACGGATCGCCACGGATTTATTGAGATCGATTGATCCGTGTCAATCCGTGTTCATCCGTGGCCCATTTGCCTTCACTTTGCGCCTTGGCACCTTTGCGTGAGCAATTCGATTCCGAAACGCCGACAATGAGGGAGTATGGCCAACGCCCGACCTGTCATCGCTCACGTGCTGCACCGCCTGGACCGGGCCGGGGCGGAGGTGCTCGCCGCGGCACTGGCCCGGGACCTGCGTGATCGGTTCGAGTTTGTCTTTTTCTGTTTAGATGGGCTTGGGCCTTTGGCGGATGAACTAATCGACGACGGGTTCATCGTCGAAGCGCTGGACCGCAAGCCCGGCCTGGACCGTGGCCTCGCCAAGCGACTGCATCAGCGCCTTGCCCATCACCGCGTCGATGTGATCCATACCCACCAGTACACGCCGTTCTTTTATAGCGCGCTGTCGCGGGGCCTGCTGCAATCATCCCCGCCGATCCTCTTCACCGAGCACGGCCGACATGTCCCGGACAACCCGTCGCTCAAGCGCCGACTCGCCAACAAGCTGCTGCTTAAACAGGCCGACCGCGTCACCGCTGTCAGCGCGTTCGTCAAACAAGCGCTCATCAAAAACGAAGGCATCCCCAGCCAGCGCATCACCGTCGTCCACAACGGCATCGACCCAGGCACTGGACCGACCGACGACGACCGCGCTGCGGCGCGCGAGCTGCTCAGCCTCTCACCCGATCGACCTGTCGTCATGCAGGTCGCGCGCTTTCATCCTGTTAAGGACCATGCCACCGCGCTGCGTGCCTGGTCGATTGTTCATGCGCAACTGCCTGATGCGCTGCTCGTCTTCGTCGGCGATGGGCCGCAGCGCGAGAACCTCGAACAGCTCACTGCGCAGCTCGGCCTGACCGACGCGGTGCAGTTCCTGGGCAGCGTCGACAACGCGCGACAGATCATCCCCGCGGCCGACCTGTGCATGCTTACATCGCTGAGCGAAGGCCTGTCCGTCACGCTGCTCGAAGCCATGGCCGCGGGCAAGCCCATCGTCGCCACCGACGTCGGCGGCAACCCCGAACTGGTCATCCACGGCAAGACCGGCCTGCTCGCCCCGTCCCGCGATCCCGAGGCCCTGGCCGACTGCATCATGCAACTGCTGCCCAACGCCCCCTACGCCAAACTCACCCTCGGCAGCGCCGGCCGAGCACGCCTGCTGACCGACTTCACCGCCGACCAGATGCACGCCCACTATGCCCAGCACTACGAATCATTGGTCAAAGATTCACAGGCCTGACAATCGTGCCTTAGTACAATGGGAGGCATGAAGCTCAGAGGGGGCATCTTGTTGAACCGACGGTGGAAGAAGGCAGTCGCCTTGATCGCCTGCTGCGTGATCATCGGCGGGGCCTACGCCGGCTGGTCCATCCACCGCGCGACCGACACCACACTCGTCGATCCGATCGCGGTGCCCAGCACGGTGCAATTGCAATCCGGCGACATCATCGTGGCCGGCGGCGTCTCGCTGCAAAGCCGAATCGTCCTGTCCATGACCGACGGCAACCGCTACTCGCATGTCGGCATGATCCATGCCACGCCCGAGGGTTTGTTCGTCATCCACGCGGCGCCGACCGGTGCGGGTGATGGTGGCATGGGCGACAAGGTCGCGCGTATCCCGTTGTCGCTTTTCTTAAGTGAGCGTGGCTACGTCGCGGTGCAGGTGATGCGCATCAAGGCACAACAAGCCGAGGCGCTGCAGCTGGCCCAAGACGCCTGCGACTATGCTTACGCCTGGACGGAGCAGAACATCCCGTTCGACAGCCAATTCGACCTCGACGAGCAGGACACGATGTACTGCAGCGAGCTGGTCTACCTCGCGTACCGACAAGCGGGCTTGGACTGGCCTGATACAATGATCCGCTCAATTTCGACCGTCTTGAAGGACGGCCCGATCATCGCTCCCGATGCATTTACCCGGTGCGAGGCACTGGAAACCGTTTGGCAACATTCCTCAGAAAGGGAAAAATCATGAAGCAACTTCTCACCGCACTGTTACTCGTTTGTTCGTTCAGCCTCGTGGGCTGCGGCGGCTCGGCCGGCCCGGGCGAAACCGTCAAGGAACTGACCTACGCCATGGAAGCCGGCGACGTCGACACCGTCAAGAAAATCGCGCCCGGCCTAGCCGGCATGATGGGTGAAGACAAGCTCAAGGGCATCGTCACCGAAGCCTCTGCCGAAGCCAAGAAAAAGGGCGGCATCAAGTCCATCGAGATCCTCGAGGAAAAAATCGATGGCGACGTCGCGACCGTCAAGCACAAGGTCACCTGGGGTAACGGCGACGTCGAAGAAGAAGAAGGCAAGATGACCAAGAACGCCGACGGCGACTGGATCGTCAGCATGGACGACATGGACAAGGGCAACGGCGGCGGCCCGAACATCAACATCGGCGGCGGGAGCGATGAAGACGCCGACTTCCCCGCCGACTTTGAAGTCCCCGCCGAGTAAGCACCGCTTACCGCAACACAAGACACACCGAAACCCACGCCTTGTGCGTGGGTTTTTTCATGCGTGAACGTCCTTCTCAAGGCCCGCACCCGCATCACGCCGATACACTCCTAAGACCTGCCTTGCTCCCTCTCCCTCCCAGGGAGAGGGCTGGGGTGAAGGTCCAGCGTGATCCTCACGAAGAAATACAAAACAAGCCTTGGTCGGTCAAACGCCCGACCCTCATCCCCCGCCTTCTCCCTAAAGGGAGAAAGTGCCCAAGCCACGCCTAAGCCATGCAACTTTCATTCAACCCATCTAAACGCCCCCTCTTTTGCCTCCTGCTCCTCACCCTCGCCCTGTTGCTCCCCACACTTCCGGGGTCGGCCGAGATGGAGTCGGCGCTCCGTAACCACATCGCCAACGCCGATCTCCGCGGCACGCAGGTCTCTATCTCCGTCATGGATATCGGCGATCGCCTGCTCCTGACCGAGATCGACGACAACCGCGAGATGATCCCCGCGTCCAACATGAAGCTCGTCACCTCCGCCGCCGCGCTGCACACCCTGGGCAAGGACTTCACCTTCTCCACCCAGCTCAAACTCCTGGCCAGCAAAGAAGCACCCGCTGGCGACGGCCTGCCCGCGCTCGTGGTCCAAGGCGACGGCGACCCGGCCTTCGGCTCACCCAACGTCCTCGAAGACGCCGGCTACAACGTCGATCAAATGCTCGGCTGGTGGCTCGACGCCATCGAAAAAACAGGACTCAACCAGTTCGGCCAAATCATCATCGACGACCGTATCTTCGACAACTCCGAAGACCAACGCGTCCACCCCTCCTGGCCCAAGAACCAACTGCACAAGTGGTACAGCGCCCAGGTCATGGGCGTCAACTTCTTCGACAACTGCTTCCGCATCAACGCCAGCCCCACCCGCACCGGGCAAGACGCCCGCGTCACCGTCTACCCCTACGGCCCGTTCGTCAAGACCGAGCACCGCCTGACCACCGGCCGAGCCGACCAGTGGGACATCATCACTCGGCCCGACGCCAACCGCCTCGCCTTCCGCGGCACCATCCGCAACCATCAGGAACAAGACATCGCCATGCACGACCCCGCGATGGTCTTTGGCCAGGTCCTCAAGCACGAACTGTCCAAACGCAACATCACCGTGGGCGAGGTCGTCCGCCCCGCCGACGATCAACGCATGCCCGAGGGCAAGGTCCTGCACAAGCTCAACACAACGCTGCAGGCCGTGCTCAACCGCGTGAATACCGACTCGCAGAACCTCTATGCCGAGGCGATCTTAAAGCGCTCGGGCCACGCGATCACCGGCGCGCCGGGCACGTTTGAGAACGGCGCCGCGGCGGTGCGCGAATACCTGGCCAGCACGATCAAAGACCCGACCCTCGCCGCCGCGATCAAGCTCGCCGACGGCTCGGGCCTGTCCCGCGACAACCGCATCAGCGCGCGGGCGCTCGTCGAAGTCCTGCGCGTGCAGGCGACCAGCAAAGACTTCCGCCCCTTCCTCGCGTCGATGGCCACGCCCGACAACCGAGAATCCATCCGCAAGCGCTTCTTTGACGACGACGATCAGCCCCGACTCATCGCCGACCTCTACGTCAAGACCGGCACGATCAACCACGTCAGCGCGCTATCCGGCTACCTCGTCTACCCCGACATCGGCCCCAACAAATCCGCCCGCGTCCTGGCGTTTTCCATCCTCGTCAACGGCCACGGCCTGGGCCAAGCCCGAAACATCTCCGCCGTCACGATCCGCGAACTCCAGGACCAACTGGTCCAGATCATGGATCAGGAAGCGGTCGGTGAGTTGGTGCCTTGACCCAATCAGACGCCCTAAAGCCCCATTGGCTGAATCGGGATAAAAACTTGCCGCGCGGATTTCTTGTGATAGACTCAACCCGTCTGCCATTCATCTAACTACAAAGTCGGGCTGGGGTTATCAATGAGCGAGAATCGATTAGATCAAGTCATGGAATCGATCATTGCGCTGCCAGAGGATTGGCACGGCGCGGGCAGCATGTCTGAGAAGACGCTGCGGCACCTCACCAAGGTGCTCGGCGAGATGCAGCCGATCAATTATTCGGTGGAGACCGGCTCGGGCAAGACGACCCTGTTGTTCTCGCACGCCTCGACGAATCACAAGACCTTTGCGCTGGACAGCGGCAACGGGAGCATCAGCAATGTGAAGGCAAGCCCGATCTTCAATGCCGAGCACGTGACGTTTGTCGAAGGGCCAACGCAGATCACGATGCCGGCCTTTGATTTCGATCAACCCATCGATGTCGCGCTGATTGATGGGCCCCACGGCTACCCGTTCCCCGACCTGGAGTATTACCACCTCTACCACCACATCCGCGAGGGCGGGCTCCTGCTGCTGGACGACATCCAGATCCCGACGATCAAGAACATCCACCGCACACTCGAAGCGGACGACATGTGGGACCTACTGGAAGTCGTCGACAACCTCTCGTTTTTCCGACGCACCGCTCACGAAGGCGTCTCGCCGACGGAAGACGGCTGGTGGAAGCAAGGCCTCAACCGCGAACTCTACGAACGCAACAGCAAGCCACCGGTGCCGCCCACGGTCCTGCAGCGCGTGGCGCGGAAGGGCAAAAGCGTCCTGCCCCCGCGCGTCAAAGGCGCCCTCAAGGTCCTGGTCCGCGGCGTCGAAGAATAGTCCCGGCCGCTGGCCATCTTCAAACATCAAGACATACGGGCACCTGCAAGCGGCAGCTGAGCCGATGCTGTGAAGACACAACCGTAAATAACACCCAGCCGACTACCCGCAACTACTTCGTCTCGAGGCGATAGACGGTCCCGCCTTGGCTGACGATGGCAACCAATGAGCCGTCGTCGAGCAGCCGCATGCGGTGGCCGTGCTTGGGAATGGAGAATTGCTGTGTCGATGTCTGGTTGTTCAAAACCATTTCGCCGTTCGCGTTGAGCCCCGCCGTCATCCATCGAAACCCCGGCCTAAATCCATCCACTCGGCCACAGAATCAGGCACCACGGGCCTGTTTCTCACGCCCCGCCGTCGCAGTTGAGACTTATCCAACTGACAGATGCGAATGCGAGGGTGTCATACTTGGCAATCATCAGCGCGACAAGGGCCCGAAACATCTGCCGTCACCATCCGCAAACTACAGGACTCATACGCATCCCCAAAGGTATTGATCCGTTTCAAAGCACCGGGCGGAAGCCAGGTGCACCCATCAGATACTG
>JARFRI010000133.1 GCA_029287335.1 Phycisphaera sp.
AGTCGCGTTGCGCTCATCGGTCTCAAGGCGAGCTTCGATCCCGCTGATCGCGTGACCACCTGGGGCCCTGACCCGCTGTTCTGGATTGAGCTGCCGTCGGCCATGATGGACCACCCGACGTGTCGCTCCTCGCCGCTGAGCGACCACCAACTCGGCTTCCTGTCACTTGCATTGAACCGCTCTGCGCATCGCGTGTCGCAGCGCGGCTTGGCACTGTCGGGTGGCCCTCTGCTGCCGCCAACGATGATCGCGCTCCCGCCCGAAACCAACGGCCCCAAGCCGGTCGTGAACAGATACGTCGAGCGGATGGCCGAGATCTTCCGCGTCGGTGTCGATGAAGTCTGGCCGATCCTCGCCGAGGCAATGATCATTCCATCGGAATCAACGAATGTTGGCGCGTCACTCATCGATGCCCGCCTGTGGGATCACTCCTATGGCGACAGCCTCGGCGAGTACGCCTATCTCGGCGGTAGCCTTGGCAGAGCGGTCTACAACCCCTCCCGACAGATCGACAACATCGACTTCATGGAACAAGATCACATCCTCCGCACGATGCGGCGCTCGCTCCCGATCGACCATGCTGCTGGTTGTACGGAGCATGACTTGAAGTTGGCATCACAGAATCCGCTTCATCCGCTGTTCCTCTCGAAGATCTCAAAGATCGGCAGCTTCCGGCTGGACACAACAGATACGAATGCAGGCGTGATCGAACTCGTCGGCCAGGGACAGCGTGTGTTGCTGCCGATGGAGCGCAAGTTCTCTACCCAATCCAACCGCCAGCCCGCGATCCTGTGCGAGCCGGCCCGGATAGCGAGTTAACATTTATCCAGCGTGTACGAGGCCGCCGAGGGGCGGCTTCGTGTACGCTTTTTTTTTAGCTATTACCTAGCCAACAGTGCGCGAAGCAACGGTAAGTCACGGCATAGTCTCTACGGCGTCCGAACACCCTCGAAAAACCTGTAGAAATAGAGCAGTATTAGAAACAGGTGACACAGAATTCGACGCATCATAGTGAGAGAAATCTGAAGCTCAGTGCGGAGGGTGAAGCCGGCTCTTCAGCTTAATGTCTAGTCAGCGTTCTGGCTCAGGAAAAGCCTGATGTGCCATGTCATGATTCACCGATTGAGTCGCCCTCAATTCCAGAAGATTATGTGGTTGGGGTGCCTTGGATACTCTGGTATACCGTGAAAGGTTGCAATATATTTTTATCTCGAGTGCTGAGTAATAGAAAGTCTGTGATGAAACGATACGCAATGGTCTTATTACTGCTCGTACTTATATCTGGCTGCAAGAATCAGGGCATACGAGATTCTGGGTCAAGCAGCGAAGAGCACGGCGTCACTCATACGGAGATGCGAGAAAGCTCGCAAAGCGCGGAGGATAAGAAGACATTTGATGATCGTTTGGCCAAGGCGATCGAGCAGTATGGGCGATTTCGAGTGATTGAACTACGCGTACTCGATCCACCGCGCGGCAGCGACGTTCAAGAACTTTATCACGAAGTCAGGCTGCTGCGACGATCGGTTGATGTTCCGGATGCTCATGGTGAGATTGAGGACGGTGTCGGCCGCTTCATCATCGCCCCACTAGCCGACATCCAGTTCTGTGCCTCTCGTATTGATTTTGGAACACTACTAAAAGTTGATCGCCAACAGCGGGTCGTAACAGTGCGCTGGTGAAAAGATCAGCTTGTTTAGGCATTGAGGCAGGCATGCTACTTGCTGTTTAATGCCCTGAATCTTGATGACTCACAGGGGCATGATGTGTCCTCTCTTCTATTCGATGGCATTTCTGTATCCGCACGGATACGCCTGCACCATTGGTGCTCAGTGATTTCAGCAGATGCGCGGGAGTTGCTCGCCGCTGATCATGTCGATGACCCGGCGGGTCCCGATGGCTGTCCGGGCGGAAACGTTACCTTTGCCTTGGGTCACTCTTCCGATCACCCGGGCGTCGCGTGCGAAGTCGGTTGTTTGAAGCAGCGCGATTGCATGCTCGGCTTGATCTTCTGGGAGGATCACGATGAAGCGGCCTTCATTCGCAACGTAGAGGGGGTCGAGGCCGAGTAACTCACAGGCTCCGCGCACCGTCTCGTTGATGGGGACGGCTTGCTCATCGATCTCGATATCGACTTGGCCGCTTTGGGCGATCTCGACCAGAGCCGTCGCCAAGCCGCCACGCGTTAGATCGCGCAGGCACTGGACCGGTAAGCCGGCATCAAGCAAGGGAAGAACCGCGGGCGCGAGGCATGCCGAGTCGCTGTGGATCGCGTTACCGAGGTCCAACTGTTCGCGGGCACACATCACCGCGATGCCGTGACGGCCCAGATCGCCGGAGACGATGATGGCCGAACCGTCGGACACTTGTGCCGGGCCGATCGGCGTGCGGGCGATCACCTGGCCGATGCCAGTGGTCGTGATGGTCATACCATCGCCACGGTCGCTTTGGATTACCTTGGTGTCGCCGGTCACGATCGTGACGCCCGCCTCATCGGCGGCGCAGCGCATTGAAGCGGTGATGCGCCTCAGTATCGCGAGGGGTAGGCCGGCCTCTAGCACGAACGCCGCGCTGAGATACTTAGGCTGTGCGCCGCACATCAGCAGGTCATTGGCCGTGCCATGCACACTCATGGCCCCGATGTCGCCGCCGGGGAACTCGATCGGATCGACGACGTAGCTGTCGGTGGTGATCGCGAGTTGTTCCGCTCCCGGGGTGAAAACCGCGCCGTCGTGGCCGAGGGTTTGAAGCGGGTCACCGAACGCCTCGATAAAGACCGATGCGATGAGTTGATGGGTCTTGCGTCCGCCGCCGCCATGAGCGACCTCGATCACCCCATGGTCATTGATCGGCACGGGGCATGCGGGCCAAGGCGGGTGTGTTTGTTTTGCTTGTGATTGATCCATCGCTCAAACCCCTGAGACCGTGACCCGACGATAGCGGTAATAGGCGGCGCATGCGCCTTCATCCGAAACCATCGGCGCACCCAGCGGCGAATCGGGCGTGCAGGCTTTTCCAAACGCGGGGCAGTCGTGTGGCCGCTTGATGCCTTGCAAGACCTCGCCAGCGATGCACTGTTGATGCTGGTGTTCTTCTTTATCGGCGAACAACTTAAACCGCCGCGCCGCGTCGAAGGCGTGGTAGCGCGGTCTCAGGCCAAGGCCGCTGCGCTGAATCTCACCGATCCCGCGCCATTGTCTGGGCACGATCTCAAAGACCTCGCGGAGCAGTAGTTGTGCCGTCGTGTTGCCTTGGGCTTGTACGGCCCGGGCGTAGGGGTTCTCGACGGCTGCGGTGCCCATTTCCAGTTGATCGATGCACATCGCAACGCCCGCGAGGATGTCGATCGGCTCGAAGCCCGTGATGACGATGGGGACCTTGTACTTCGCGGCGATCGGTTCGTACTCGGCCTGCCCCATGATCGCGCAGACGTGCCCGGCCGCGAGGAAGCCCTGCACGCGATTCAGGTCGGACCCGAGGATCGCTTCGATGGCGGGCGGGACGAGTACGTGTGAGACCAGCAGCGAGAAATTATCTAGTGATGCCTCGTGCGCCTGGCGCACGGTCAAGGCGTGGGCGGGCGCAGTCGTCTCAAAACCAACCGCAAAATGGACCACCTGCTTATCGGGGTTCTCCTTCGTGAGGTTCAGGGCATCCAGCGGCGAGTACACCACCCGGATATCGGCGCCGTTGGCCTGCTGGGCAAGCAGGTTGCCGGATGACCCGGGCACCCGCAGCATGTCCCCGAACGAGCAGAGGATCACGTCGGGGTGTTGAGCGATCTCGATGGCCGCATCGATCAGCGCAACCGGCGTGACACAGACCGGGCAGCCCGGGCCGTGTACCAGCGTGACTTCGTCGGGCAGTAGTTGGTCGATCCCAAAGCGCACGATGGCATGGGTTTGACCGCCGCAGACCTCCATGAGCGTCCAGGGTCGGGTGGCCGTGCGGGCGATGTGATCGGCCAGCTTCCGTGCGGCGGTTGAGTCGCGGTACTCGTCGATATATTTCATTGGGCTGCCTGTCTTTCGTCACGGCCTAGGTCAACTTCATCGATCTGATCGAGGTATGCAAACACCCGCTTCGCTTCCGCTTCATCGATCCGGTTGATCGCGACTCCGACGTGTGCCAGGATGTAATCGCCTATGGTTGCTTCGGGGACGAACGCGAGGTTGATGGGGCGCGTGACGCCGCCAAAGCTAACGAGCGCGGTGCGTGCCAGCGGCTCTTCGCAGGTGATCTCGATAATTTGTCCGGGGATCGCGAGGCACATCTCAGCACAACTCCTCTTGATCGTGTTTCGAATGCAGCGCGGCGGCGTAGAGTTGACCCAACACCAGGCCGCCGTCGTTGGGTGGCACGCGTCGGTGTAGGTAGGGCTCAATTCCTTTGTTGCGTAGCGCAGTCATGCACATCTCCGCGAGCAGCTTGTTCTGGAAGCACCCGCCGGTGAGCAAGACGTTCGGGAAAGGCGGCTTGGCCACGGTGGTGATCCATTCGGTGAGCCCCTCAGCGAGCGCGAAGTGAAACGCTCGAGCGATCGAGCTGGCCGGCTTGCCCTGCCTGATGCGGACAACGATTTCTCGGATCGCCGGCCGCCAGTCAAGCCCGCACGGTCCCGATCCATCGATCTCGATACGAAGCGACGGAACAAGCGATCTGATCGATTCGGCGGCGAACTGAAGCCCCATCGCGGCCTCGCCCTCGAACGTGCACAACTGATGCATCCCCAGCAGCGAAGCGACCGCGTCGAACAGCCTGCCCATGCTCGTCGTGGTGGGGGAGTTGGTGCGGGTCTTGAACATCTTCATCAGTATGGGCTTGTCTGAGTCCGGGATTCGTGCGATCGGGGGCAGGTCGTCCATCTCGAATGCTGCGCTGCCGAACACTTCGAACAGAACGCCCAGGGCGGATCGCCACGGCTGGCGTGACGCCGCGTCACTCCCCGGCAGCAGGAAGGGTTCGAGGTGGCCGACGCGCTCGACTTGCGTGCCGCATACCTTCAGCAGTTCACCGCCCCAGGCCGTGCCGTCCGTGCCCAGCCCCGTCCCGTCCCACGCGGCACCGAGCACGGTTGTCATCGGCCCGATGTCGTGCTCAGCCATCGCGGCGTAGACGTGTGCCGCGTGGTGCTGGACCGATGACACCGGCAGGCCAAGCTGTTGGGCAGCTTGCGTCGAGTGGTAGTCGGGGTGAAGGTCGGCTGCGACAGACCTGGGCTTGACGCGCAGCAGGTTTTGCAGGTCGGCCGTGGTGTTGTGCAACGCGGTGACCGCCTCCACGGATGCGAGATCGCCGATGTGCTGGCTGAGTAGCGCTTCGCTGTTGACCGCGAGACCCACGGCCGCTTTCTGTTGTGCGCCCACGGCCAGGATGGGCCCGGTGGTTTGTCGCATCGGCAGCTTGATGGCTAGCGGGGCGTAACCGCGCGACCTTCGCAGCACGCGTGGCTCGTTGTCGATGATCTGGACGATCGAGTCATCGACCGGGCGGGCGATCGGCCGGTCGTGGGTGAGCATGAAGTCAGCGATCGCGCCGAGCCGTTGCATCGCCTGGTGGTCATCGATACAGATCGGTTCTCCACTGAGGTTGCCGCTGGTGGCGACAACGGGGAATCGAAGCAAGCGGAGCATCAGGTGGTGCAGCGGTGTGTAGGCAAGCATCACGCCGAGGTAGGGATTGTTCGGCGCGACGCCTTGCGCGAGATCGGCTATGCCTGCGCGTTTCCGCAGCAAAATAATCGGCGACTGAGGCGAACAAAGCGCCCGGCGTTCCAACTCTGAGACCTCGCACAACGCCCGTGTCTCGTCAAGGCTCGGCAGCATGACGGCGAAGGGTTTGGCGGGTCGGTGTTTGCGCTCGCGTAGCGTCTTGATCGCTGCTTCATGCCGGGCGTCGGCCATGAGATGGAATCCGCCGATTCCTTTGACCGCGACGATCTTGCCGTCACGGATGGCTTGGCAAGCCTCAGTGAGCACGTCTTGTTGACGTGATACCACCTGGCCCGCCATGGTCATGAGCGCCAGTTGCGGGCCGCAATCCGGGCAGGCGTTGGGCTGTGCGTGAAAGCGTCGGTTTGACGGGTCGTTGTACTCGGCACGGCACGCCGGGCACATCTCAAACCCGCTCATCGTGGTGTGTGGCCGGTCATAAGGCAGGTCGGTGATGATGCTCCAACGCGGGCCACACTCAGTGCAGTTGGTAAAGGGGTAGCCGAAGCGTCGATCGTCGGGATCAAAGACCTCGCGGAGGCAATGATCACAGGTTGAAAGGTCCGGCGGGATCGAGCACACGAGCCGCGGATCATTGGAGCTATCCCGGATCGTAAAACCGAGTTGAGCATCCGGATCGATCAATGCCGACGCGATCGACTCGATCGCAGCGTTCGGCGGTCGCTCTTCGCCGAGCCGTCTGCGGAATGTAGACACCGCCCACGATGACCCTTCGACTTCGATCTGGACGCCGACCGGCGTGTTGCGGACCCAGCCACTCAAACCAAGCTCGTTGGCCAAGCGATAGGCGAACGGCCGGAAGCCAACGCCCTGCACGACCCCCTTGACCAGCAGCCGTTGACGCGTTCGTCGGCCTTGGTTTGCGCGGAGGCGATGAATGGATCGCTCTTGTACGCTCACTCGGGGTACTCCAGTTCCATACTCGTCAGGCGGATCCCCTGCGCGTCGTCGGCCGTTGTGTCGGTCTCCAGGGTCGCTTCGATCGCAGCGTCTTGAGCCAGCGTGCCCGGTGCGACCTCGTCGAAGTGCTCGCGGAAGTGATCGGCATCCATGTGCGACAATGCCCCGAGGCTGACATGGATCGTGCGGACACGCGTTGCGCCTTCGCGCATGGCGATCTCTTCGATCTTGCTCATCAGGTCGTTCATCAATGCTTGGTCATGCATGGCGGTTGCTCCCCTCGGTGAGTTGTAAGGCCTCGTCGATCACAGAACGTGCCGCTTGTTCGATCCCCGAGATCACCTGCGGCGACGGCTCGCTCCCATGAGCAGCGTGCTGGATCTCGATGCCGTAGACGATGACACGCGCGGGAAGCATCCCCATCGCTCTTGCCAATTCGATCGCATCAGGCACACCCATATCGTGTGTGGAACCGCGAGCCATCTCGGCGGGCATCGGCTGGGCCGAGGCGTCCCATCGGCTTACAGAGCCCACGGGGTTGCCGGCCGACATCGCGTCGATGAGGATCACAGTATTGGCGTTCGACCACGCGTCCATTAACGCCATGGCTTCGCCGCGCAGCTCAATGACGTCCAACGGCGTACCGGTGCTGCTGGCCATGATCTGACGTGCCGCAAGCCGGCCAGCGGCATCATCGCCACGCTCGAGCGCACCGACGCCGATTACGAGCACCCGCAGGTTGTGCGTTGATTCAGTCATCGTCGCTCCACGTTTATCTTCAGGAAGTGTGTCGCGCAAGAGATACACGGGTCGTAGTTGCGGATCGTCTGCTCGCACCGCCAGCCGAGTTGATCGTCAGAGAGGTCGGCGTTGTTCATCAGCACGCGGCGAAGGTCGTCCTCGATGGTCATCTGGTTCTGCGAGGTAGGCGGGACGATCTTGGCGTCGAGGATCTGGCCGGGGTGTTCGATGCGGTAGCGGTGGTAGAGGATGCCGCGCGGTGCCTCGGTGATCGCGTAGCCGGTCGCGTCGGCGGGCTGTGGCTCGATAAACGGAGCCGGGGGCGGCGCGTAGGTTTCGACCAGGCGGATCGCTTCTTCACACGCAAAGACGACTTCCACTGCGCGGATGATGATGCTCTTGTAGGGATTTCGGCAGGTTTCGGTCAAGCCCGCGGACTGCGCGGCCGCCTTAGCAACGGGCGTCAGCAGATCGGCGTTGAGCGCAAAGCGCGCCATCGGCCCGACGAAATAGCTGCCGCCGCCGACGCGCTGGGCGTGGAGCGCGGTGGAGTGCGGCACCTGCAACTCCTTAAAGTGCTCGTCGAACTCGTGCGCCGAGATGTCCAGCCCGCGGTTGGAGACGAGCCTCCCCTCATTCATCGGGTACTGCTCGCCGTCGCGCAGGCACACAAACTCGTAGTCGTATTCAAGCTCGGGGAAATCAAACGCGGCGACCCATTGGACGGTCCCGATCGCCGCGTCCAGCGCCCACCTAAGATCATCCAGCATAGCGTTGAGTTCGTCGCGGGTCGGGGTCTTGTAGAACCCGCCGACGCGCACGTTGATCGGGTTGATCTCTCGGCCGCCGAGCAGAGACAGGATGTCGTTGCCGATCTTCTTTAGGCGCAGGCCGCGCTTGATGAGGTCCGGGTGCTCGCGGGCGATCTCGACCGCGCCTGCCGCGCCGAGGAAGTCGGGCGCATGAAGCATGTAGATGTGCAGCGTGTGGCTGGCGATCCACTCGCCGCAATACAGCAGCCGGCGGAGATTCCGCAGGGGCTCATCCAGGACCAGGCCGCACGCAGCCTCCATCGCGTGGCAGGCGCTCATCTGGTACGCCACCGGGCAGATGCCGCAGATGCGTGCGGTGATGTCCGGGGCCTCAGTGAACTTGCGGCCGCGCAGCAGGCCCTCAAAGTAACGTGGCGGCTCGAAGATGCGGAGCTTTACCTCGGCGACCTCGCCGGCCTCGATCCGCACATCCAACGCACCCTCGCCCTCCACGCGCGCGAGATAATCGACCTTGATCGTGCGGGTTCTGGGTTCAGGATTTGGATCGGGTGTCTTGCTCATAGTGCAGGCTTTCATCGCGGAAAGCGGGGGCGGCGGCGTTAAAGGTCCGCAGCGACAGGATGATGTCGTCTCGGGTGCAACCTTGATCGGACAAAGCCGTGGTCAGCGAGCGCATGTTCGGCTGGTCCGTCGGTCCGTAGCACCCGTAGCACGCTCGGTGGTAGCCGGGGCACAGCGCGCCGCAGCCCTCGTGCGTGATGGGGCCGAGGCACGGCTCGTTCCCCGCGACCATGACGCAGACGTGCCCTCGGCGTTTGCATTCGGCGCAGACCGAACCCGTGCCGATGCGTGGCTTGCGTCCGTTGAGGTAGGCGCTGATCACTTCAACGAGTTGGTTTTTGTTGATCGGGCAGCCCCGCAGCTCGAAGTCCACGTGTACGTGCTCACTGATCGGTGTCGAGGTGGCCAGTGTGTCGATGTAGTGCGGCTGTGCATAGACGATGGAAACCAGTTGATCGATGTCGCGCAGGTTCCGCAAGGCCTGTATGCCGCCGCTGGTCGCGCAGGCACCGATGACCACTAGGTGCTTGCACTGTGCGCGAATGGCTTGGATCCGCTCCGCGTCCTGCGGCGTGGTGATCGAGCCCTCCACCAGGCCCAGGTCGAATGGGCCCGGGTCGTCTCGCCGCGTTGCCTCCTTGAAGTAGGCGATCTCCAGTTGCTCGGCGATCGTCAGGAACTCGTCCTCACAACTCAGCAGCGTCAGCTGGCAGCCATCGCACGAAGCGAACTTCCATACACCGAGTTTCTTCTTCGTCGTGTCCATCACAACTCCGGGATGGTGAGTAGCTCACCGACTTCAGCATAACGCAGTACCGGGCCGTCCTTACAGATGAATTTCGGACCGAGTTGGCATTTCCCACACAGCCCCAAGGCACAGCTGAAGCTGCGCTCTAGGGATAGGGCGATCTCTGATGGCGACACACCAGATTGCATCAGGTCGTTTGCGACGAACCGCATCATGATCTCGGGGCCACAAACGAAGGCGACGGTGTTGTCGGCGTCGAATCGTGTACGCCGCAGCAAGGCTGTCACGACACCCACATCGCCAGCCCAGTCTTCACCTGCCGTGTCCACCGTGATGAGCACCTGGTCGGCCTCGGCTTGCCACCGTTTCAAGTCTTCATGAAACAGCAGGTCCGCCGGCGTTCGTGCACCGTAGAGGATACAGACGCGGTTGTACCGTTTCCGATCCGCCAGCGCACCGATGATCGCCGGTCGAAGCGGGGCAAGCCCGATCCCGCCTGCGATGAAGAGCAGGTCGCACCCAGATGCCTCGGCCAGCGGCCAGGGCTGACCCAATGGCCCACGCACGCCGACCAGGTCGCCTGGCTCAGCGGTGCATAGGGATCGTGTCATCGCGCCGACATCCCGGATCGTGTGGCCCAATAGTGGGCTGTCTGGTGCGCTGCTGATTGAGAGCGGAACCTCGCCGACGCTGAACCGGTAGAGCATATTGAACTGTCCCGGTGCGAAACTGTCGGGTCTTCTGCCATCGGCAGGTTCGAGTTGTAAGGTCACCACGTCGTCCGTCTCGCGTGTATTGGTCACCACGCGGAACGGCCTGGGCAGCGAGGACGCTTCACGAATCATGGGCGGGATTCCCGTAGACATCGATCAGTTGCATCCGTGTTTGGGTGAATCGGTCCGCCATCGAACCTGCGAATCGCTTCATCAACTCGTACCCCAGGCGGGGTGTTTGCTCACATTTTTTACGCAGGCAGGTGCCATCGAACGTTGTCACGCGTGTGATCGTGTTGGCTCGCGCGTCGAAACGCCCTTGGTAAGGTGGGAACAACCAGGACCAGCCCATCACATCGCCCTCGTGAAGCGTTTCGATGGTAAGCGGCCCGCGCGGCGCGTCACGCAGCATCAATGCAACGTCGCCTTGCCGGATGATGTAGAAAGCATTGGCGGGCTTGCCTTCGCGGAAGATCGTCTTGCCCGGCTCAAAGATCTCGTTGTGTGCACAGCCCGCGAGGTACGCCAGGTCCGCGTGCTCGATGCCTCCGAAGAACGGGTGTTCCGCGAGCATTTGTTCGATGTCTTTCATGCCTGGTGCTTCCTTAGATAGATGCGTTACGCGGATGTTTCGCCATCGCGGTCACG
>JARFRI010000135.1 GCA_029287335.1 Phycisphaera sp.
TCCTGAGCATCGGCTACTCGACGTGCTACTGGTGCCACGTCATGGAGCGGGAAGTCTTCGAAAACGAAACGATCGCCCAGCAGATGAACGAGCTATTCGTCTGCGTGAAGGTAGACCGTGAGCAGCGGGCGGACATTGATGACATCTATATGACCGCGACACAGATCATGACCCGCCGAGGCGGCTGGCCGATGAGCGTGTTCCTCACGCCGCCCGATGCGCGGGGCGCGGGCGACCCGGGCCTGCGCCCGTTTTGGTGCGGAACCTACATCCCGCCGACGCCGATGCATGGCATGGCCAGCTTCCCGCAGGTACTCAACGCGCTAAGCCAAGCCTGGCAAAACCAGCGCAGCGAGATCATGGAGCAAGGCGACAAGGTCGCGGCCGTCGTCGCCGAGTCGCTCACCAGTGACAGCGAGCCTGGCCCGATTGATTCGAACCTGATCGAGCGCACCGCCAACGCGCTCTGCGCCATCTACGACCAAGACCACGGCGGCTTTGGCGGCGCACCCAAGTTCCCCACGCCCTGCCTGCCCAGATTCTTACTCGCCGTGCAACAAGCCACGGGCAACACGAACGTCCAGCAGATCCTCGCCCACACCCTCGACCGCATGGCACGCGGGGGCATCTTCGATCAGGTCGGCGGGGGCTTTCACCGCTACAGCGTCGATGAACACTGGCTCGTCCCGCACTTCGAGAAGATGCTCTACGACAACGGCCAACTCGCCGAGCTCTATGCGGATTATCTGGAAACCGCCGACGCCGATGACGAACTTGTGCCGGTTTTTCAGCGCACGCTTGCCGCCTTGGGCGACTATGTCATCCGCGAGATGACCGATCCGAGCGGTGCGTTCTGGTCGGCACAAGACGCCGAAGTCGACGGCCAAGAGGGGCTGAACTATCTATGGATGGAAGATGAACTGCGCGAAGCCTGCGGCGATGAAAAGCTCGCGCGATTGGCCGAGCAGCTCTACGGCCTGACGCTGGGCACCAACTTCCAAGACCCCCACCACCCCGCCAACGCGCCGACCAACGTCCTGTTCGTCCCCGAGCCGTGGGCCAAGCTCGCCGAGCAACACGCGATGCCGCTTGAAGAACTCTTTGCGCTACAGGACGAGGTCAACGGCAAGCTGTTGGCCGAGCGCGACAAGCGAAAGCAGCCCAGGACCGATGACAAGGTACTGACCGCGTGGAACGGCATGATGATCGCGGGGTTGGCAAAGGCGGGCCGAGTGCTTGATGAGCAACGGTTTATCAACGCCGCATCACGTGCCGCCGACGCGATCTTGACGCAGCTTGCCATGCCAGGAGATGATGGCGGCGGCTTGTACCGCACGATGCGCGATGGCAAGCCCAGTGTGTCCGGCTTCCTTGAAGACTACGCGCACTTCGTCCATGGCCTGATTGAGCTGCACCGCGCGTGCCAAGCCACCGGCTCGCATCCGGGCAACACCCATCTCGCGCAGGCCGAGCGATTAACAAAGCACGCGGCCACGCTTTTCGCGCATGAGCAAGGCGGCTACTACGACACGCTCGCCGACCAGACGGACCTGTTTGTCCGGACACGATCGACCAACGACGGCGCGACGAACTCGGGTAACAGCCAGATGATCCACAACCTCATCGACTTGTCTGAAGCGACGGGTAATCGCGGCTATGCCGCCATGGCGGGCCGAGACCTGCACAGCTTCGCTAAGCCGTTGTCCCAGCACGCCACCAACATGGCCCACATGGTCCACGCCCTGCTTCGGCTACAACACCACGCGCCGCAGTTCATCGATTGGCAACACGCCGACGCCAACGAAACAAGTGACGAGCTCACTTGCACCATCGAGCCGCAGCCCGCGATGCTGAACGACGGCACCGCGCAGGTGCAACTACAGCTTGATATCCAACCCGCCTTGCATATCGCCGCAGGCGGCACCGACCAACCCAGCGCGACCACGCTTTTACTCGTCTCGCCTACCGACGGCGACCTCCTTGTCGATTGGCCTACCGGCGAGCCATTCGCTTCCCCACTGACGGACGAGCCGCTGTCCGTTTACGCCGGCCAAGTCACGATCCCGATCCAGCTTCGCCTAAACGAAAGCACGCTTGAGCAGGTCGAGCTTCAACTTGATTACCAGCCCTGCAGCGACCAGGCCTGCCAACCGCCCCAGTCCCGCCGCATCACCGTACGCCTGAGCACACCATGATCGACACCCACTGCCACCTGACCTACGACGGCCTGCACGAGCGCGTCGACGATGTCATCGCCGCGGCAAGCGCAGCCGACGTCGATCGCATGATCAGCGTCGGCACGACCCCCGCCGACGCAGAAAAAGCCCGCGCGCTGTCGCACCGCAAGCCAAACATCTACTTCACCGCCGGCCTGCACCCGCACTACGCAGAAGGCTACACCGACAAGGCCGCGCTACTCGATGCCCTGCGTGAAAAGCTGGCCGACCCCAAGTGCGTCGCGCTGGGCGAGATGGGCCTGGACCGCCACTACCCCGAACCGCCGTTTGATGTTCAGCAGCGCGTCTTCGAGTGGCAGTTGGAACTCGCTGCGGAATTTTCAGAAAAATCAGAAAAAGGGGATAAGTACCTTTTTCTCGATCAACCCGATGACAAAAAAGGTACTTATCCCCTTTTTCCTAAAGCCATCATCATCCACAACCGGCAAGCCACCGACGACACCCTCGCCATGCTCGGCTCGTCGGGGATCGACCCGGCCCGCTTCGTCTTCCACTGCTTCACCGGCACCGCCGACGAACTGGACAAGATCCTTGCCTTCGGCTCAATGGTCAGCCTCACCGGCATCGTCACCTTCGCCAGCGCGATAGACCTCGCCGCAGCCACCGACCGCATCCCGCTGGACCGCTTGATGATCGAGACCGACTCGCCCTACCTCACCCCCGCGCCCTACCGCAAGGTTCGGCCCAACGAGCCGCGATACGTCGCCGACGTCGCTCGCTTCCTCGCGGACCGACGCGCCATGTCATTGGACGATTTCACCGCCGCCGTCGATACCAACGCGGAGCGGTTCTTCCGACTTAATTAAATGGGCAGCTCGTCATTTTCTGAGCCAGCAGACGCGCGACGCGTACGAATCCGGCAAGACCACAAAGCCTGCCTCCGCCCTTTCGCGATTGATCACGATCCGCTACGCTTTGGACGCTGGCTGGTTCATCTTCATGCTCGCCCAATTCGTTTGGCTGCGCAGCATCGACGTGATCCTAGGTCTTCATGCCGATAGGCAAAATGGAAAGAAAACGACACCGAAGACCTTTTCCTGACTGACACCTTTTCCTGACCAAAGGATTTACATGCGTTTGTATTACTACAAAGACCCACGCGGTAACTTTGGTGACGATTTGAATGAGTGGCTTTGGCCTCGACTCATCGGAGACCTGATCAAACATGATCATCCGTACTTGGCCTACAACGATGTGTCGCAAACGGATGAATCCGACACCCTGTTTATCGGCGTTGGCTCGCTGCTGAACACAAACGTCCCCGCAGAACCCCGCAAGGTCGTCATGGGCGCGGGCGTCGCGTATGGCGAGCCACCGAAGGTCGACGACAAGTGGTCGATCTACGCCGTCCGTGGGCCGCGCAGCGCCGAAGCCATGGGACTGGATCCCAGCCTGGCGGTCACCGACTCGGGCATGCTGGTCCGAGCCATTGATCTTCCAAAGCCCGAGAAGGCCTACCCGGTCTCCTTTTTCTCGTATCACGAAACCGCTGAACTTATCGACTGGCAAGGCCCATGCTCAAGCGTTGGCCTACACCACATCGATCCGGCCGGCGACGTCGATCACGTACTGGATCAGATCCAGCGCAGCGAACTGCTGGTGACCGAAGCCATGCACGGCGCCATCATCGCCGATGCCCTGCGTGTGCCGTGGGTGCCCGTTAAGATTTTTCAGAGCATCAATGAATTCAAGTGGATGGATTGGTGCGAGTCTCTGCGTCTGGAATACGACTTCCACAAAGTGGCTCACCTCGGCCCCCGCTCGTTCAAAGGCCTGAAAGGCACCGCCCGCCGACTTATCAAGCCCAAGCAGATCTGTAAGGAACTAAAACGGATCGCGGCGACGTCAGTCCCCAAGCTCAGCGAAGAGTCGGTGCTAGACGACGCGATCGGTCGGCTACTGGCGGAAATCGATCGCCTGAAAAGCGACCGCGCCAGCAACGCCTGACAACCGCCCGTCAACAGGGCTGATGGGAAACAGAAAAGCATCTCGGGCAATCGCGCTCCGGGAGCCGTTGAGCTTAAACAAGCCATAAACTGCTTCCCTCCAAGAGCGCTGTAAAATCCAACGATGGCCAAGATCGATTACAAGCGTGAACTGAGTCGGTTCTACATGGCATCTGCCAAGACGATCGCTGAGGTCGATGTGCCGACGCTGCGTTACCTCATGGTGGACGGCCAAGGCGACCCGGGCGCGACGATCCAACGCCTGCACGAACACATCCAGGCCCATGGCCAACTAACGGGCAAGCACCACGAGATCTACCTGTCAGAGATCCGCCGAGCCAAACCCAAAAACTGGAAGACCATTCTCCGCCAGCCGATGCAAGGCGATTAGACACCGCCTCATCGTAGGGTGGGTAAGCCTCAGCGCAACCCACCACGAATCATCTGCGACATACAAACGGTGGGTTGCGCCGAGCCTTACCCACCCTACGAATCAATCAAATTCAATGTCTCACTTAAATCCGTGGTCAGTATTTTGGTTGGTTATGCCTCAGGGCAACCCTACGCGAATCATCTTCGACGTACAAACGGTGGGTTGCGCCGAGCCTTACCCACCCTACGAATTAATCCAATTCCAAATCACTCTTAAACCCATCCACAGCCCAGTCCGCTGTTCGCAGACCTTGCTTCACGAAGCGGTGGATCGACGAATAGGGCCAATCAATTGGCCGATCGACATAGCCATGTTTGACGGGGTTGAAATGGATGTAAT
>JARFRI010000136.1 GCA_029287335.1 Phycisphaera sp.
GTAGCGCGAGTCGTTGGGGTCTTCGTAGGTGGGGGGCTCGGCGAGGAGCCGGCGGATCGCGGTGATGCCCGCTTCGTCGCCGACCTGGTCTTGGACTTCTTTGCCGGGGTAGTAGAAGCCGGCGGCGGAGTTGTTGGAAGCGTCGTTCCCGCCGCCGAGGGTGGCGAGGAAGATCATCGCGGCGATGCACAGCGCGAACCAGATGCCTAAGCCGATCCAGAGTTTGGACCGGCCCTTCATCCCCGCGCCGGGGGCCTGCTTGGTGGGCTGGGCGGCTTGGCTGGGTTCGGGCTCTTGTTGCGTTTCGGTCGGCGGGGTGAGGTGGACGCGGAAGACCTCGGTGTCGCCGATGTTGATCGAGACGCCGTCGGTCAGCGCGATGGGTTTCTTGGTGGCTTTCTTTCGGCCTACGCGCGTTCCGTTGGTCGAGTGGTTGAGCAGGACCCACTGGCCATGTTCGTCGATTAGTAGCTCGCCGTGCAGGCGGGAGACGACGGGCAGGTCGAGGATGAGCGTGCAGTCGCCGGCCCGGCCGAAGGTGACCGGGGACTGGTTGAGCTGCAGACGAGCGCCGGCTTGGGGCCCGGCGGTGATGTGGATTTGGAGCGGGTTCACCAAAGGCTCCCTTGAACAATAAAGCGGATGATCATCGGCGCACCCATGACCAGGACGACCGCCAGCAGGATCAGCATCGACGGGATGAGGATCTTCAGGCTCGCGGAGGCGGAGAGTTTCTCGGCCCGGACCGAGCGGTGCATGCGGAGCATCTCGGCCTGGACTTTGAGGATCGAGGACAGCGGCGTGCCGAGCTTTTCGGCCTGGTTCACCGCGCCGACGACGCTGCGCAGCGAGTCGAGGGGGATGCGCTCGCCGAGGTTTTGCAGGGCGTTGGCGCGGGTCGTGCCGTACTCCATCTCGGCCAGCGAGAAGGCGAGTTCCTGGTTGAGTTCGTCGTCGGGGTCGTCGCGGATGAGTGTTTCGATGGCTTCGGTGAAGGACGAGCCCGAGGCCATGACCAGCGAGATGAGGTCGAGGGTGTAGGGCAGTTGCTTGCCGATCTTTCGGCAGCGTTTGGTGGCGCTGGAGCTGAGGGCGAGCAGCGGGATCATAAAGCCGACGGCACTCATGGTGGGCAGGAAGAGCAGGAGCATTCCGCCGTTGATGAGCAGGGCGATGAGGCTTGAGAGTCCGCCGACGACGACGGCCGAGGCCATCGATAGCGCGAGGACCTGATCGACGGTGTAGCCCGAGGGGTTGCCCGAGGCCTGGAGGTTTTGTCGGATGGACTTACGCAGGCCCATGAGGTTGACGCGCTTGGCGAGCTGGACGAAGAGGCTGAGCACCGGGGCGAAGGCAATACTCTCGAAGACGGTCTCTTGGTCCACGCCCACGGCCTTGGCGATCTGGCGATGGATCGGTGCCTCGTCGGGCACGGGGTAGCGGAAGATCGCAAAGATCGGCACAAAGATCCCCGCGAACACGAAGAGGCTCGTGACGAAGGCGAGGATCAGCATTTGTATCGAAAGGTCGGGCATGGTTTTAGTAGCGGGTAGCTAGTAGCTAGTATTTAGAATTCAGTTTGACAAAGGTCTTGTACGATCGTCGGCTTCAACTTCTCGCTCTTCTATCTTCTAACTCCTATTTTCTAACTTCTAACACTAAATATCCACCTGCATGATTTTCCTGATCCAGAAGTATCCCGCGGCGATCAGGCTGATCGCGACGAGCAGGATGATTCGGCCTTCGGTCATGGTGAACAGCATCATCGTGTCGTCGGGGAAGATCACCTGCATCATGACGATGATGACCACGGCCATCATCGCCATCATGTTGGCCTGGACTCGGCCTTGTGCGGTGATCGCGTCGAGCTTGCCCTCGAGGCGCTGGATTTCACGGATGGATTCGGCGATGCGGTCCATGGATTCGCCCGAGTCGCCGCCACGCAGGCGGTGCATTTCGATCGCGGTGAACGTGAGGCGGTAGAGCTGGCTGCCGATGCGGTCGCTGGCTTGTCGCATGGCCTGGTTGAGGTCCATGCCCATCTCGTACTCGCGCAGGATCTGGCCGAACTCTTGTTTGATCGGCCCGGTCTGGTTGGTGACGAGCAGTTGCATCGACTGCACAAGGTTGAGCCCGGCCCGCACGCCCGAGGCGATCGAGGCCAGGCCGTCAACGAGTTGCACTTCCAGTCGCATCCGCCGCTTGGTCTCGAGGTGGCGGATGATGAAGTAGGGCACCAGCGCCGACACCGCGCCGAGCACGATGCCGATCAATGCTCCGGTCAGGTAGATGCCCAGCACCACGACCAAGACGACCCCGCCGATGTGAGACCAGACCGCGGTGCGCGGGTCAACGTCCAGCAGCAGTTGCCTGCAGAGCACGCGCTCATAGTGCATCTGCTGCTTGTCGATCCATGCCTTGCTCGGGGTGTAGCCGTAGCGCACCATCAGCAGCACGCCGGCCAGCAGCATCATTGAGCAGATCACCTGCAAGACGAAATAGTCGCTTGTGAAGTCCAGCATGCTTAGAGGAAGACCTCCACATCGAAGTGCTTCTGACTGATGAGTTCGTTGGTAAACGACGGCATGTAGCCGGTGTGCCGCAGGGCCTCTTGATTCGAATCACGCAGCGTGAAGATATCTTCCAGGCGCAGTTGCCCGGACTCGGGCTCGATCGCAGTGACCTCGGAGATCGTTGTGATACGGCGGCGTCCATCGGAAAAGCGTGCGACCTGAACGATCATGTCGACGGCCGAGACGATCTGTTCGCGGATGGCTTGGATGGGCATGTCGACGGCCATGAGCACGAGGGCTTCGAGGCGCTTCATGCAATCGTAGGGCGTGTTGGCGTGGATGGTGGACAGCGAGCCGTCGTGCCCGGTGTTCATGGCCTGGAGCATGTCCATCGCCTCGGCGCCGCGGACTTCGCCGATGATGATCCGGTCGGGCCGCATCCGCAGCGAGTTACGCACCAGGTCGCGGATGGTGTAGGAGCCTTTGCCCTCGACGTTCGCGGGTCGGCCCTCGAGGCGCACGACGTGTGGCTGGGGCAGGCGCAGTTCGGCCGACTCTTCGATGGTGATAATGCGTTCGTTGGGTCGTGCGTAAGCCGAGAGGACGTTGAGCAGCGTGGTCTTACCCGAGCCCGTGCCGCCGGAGATGAGGATGTTCTTGCGGCCGACGATGCAGCCGTGCAAAAACTCGGCCGCCGCTTCGCTCAGGGCGCCCCGCTCTACAAGATCGTCCATCGTGAAGGGCACCCAGCCGAACTTACGGATGGTCAGGCAGGGCCCAACCATCGACAGCGGATTGATCACGACGTTAACACGCGAGCCATCGGCCAGACGCGCATCGACCAGCGGCGTCGAGGTATCCACACGTCGGCCCACCGGCGTCAGGATGCGCTCGATGATCGACAGCAGGATGTCGTCACTAAAGAACGTCCGGCTTGTTTCGACAATCTGGCCTTGCTTTTCGATGTAGATGTGGTCTTTGCCGACCACCATGATCTCGGAAACCGACGGCATCTCAAGCAGGTCCTGCAACGGCCCAAGGCCGAACATGATGTCCTGGATGTCTTTGCTCACCGTGCGACGCACGATGTACCGCTGCAGTTCGCGCGGGATCGTCGCCAACTCCTGGGCGAACAGATCCTCGAACGCATCTTCCGCGACGGCCAGGTCTTCCTGCACGCTCGTCGGGTCAAACAGCAGCGGCATCATGTCCACCAGGTTCGTCACCAGCGTGGCAATCTGCGATTCCTTTTCCTGGTCCAGCACGCGCTCGTCCGCCGACTTGTAATCCGTCTGCACCCGGCCCTCGCACTGGCGCACGACCTCGGCTTGGACCAGCCGACGCAGGTGCGCCCGCATGGCATAGATCAGCACCTGCCGATCCAGACTGGTGATGTGTTGGTTCAAGAGCGCTTCGAGGTGGTGGAGCACCTCGTCGATGAAGCGGTTGTCGCCCTTGTTCAGGTGCCCGGTGACACGCAGGTTCATGCGTTCGAGCAGCTCGGTATGGACCGCCGACTCCATGGCCATCAGTCGGCCGTGCAGTTCCGCGTCGGAGACGATGGCTTCGTCGCCGAGCCGGCGTTTTTCATTGCCCACCAACGCGATCGAGAACTGGCCGAGCTGGATCTCGTCGCCGAAGTCCACCTTGAGCGGCTGATCCGGCAGCACCTCTTTGTTCGCGACGCGCGTGCCCGCTCGGCTTAGCGATTCGACGACCATCTGGTTGCCCTTGCGGACGATCCGGCAGTGCGCCCGCGCCACGAACGGGCTCTTGAGGACGATCGTGTTGCCGTCCTCTCGGCCGATCGTGATCGGGTCCGACTCGACCTCGATCGATTCGCGTGTGTTGCGGCTGTGGTCGTAGAGCCAGAGTTCCATAAGTCGTTCGCAGTGAGTCGGGGTGTTAGTCGAGCGGGGCGATCCGGGGGCTATTCGAGATTGAGGATATCCAGCACCTCTTGGTTGATCTCCTTGCTGCCGCCGGTCTTCAGGACGCGCGGTTCCTTGGATTGCGGATCGCGGCGCGTGACGTTGAAGGTCTGACCTGCGACGCGCTTCTGGATATCCAGGAGCTTGTTGGATAGCGCCGGATCAATATAGATCGTGATTGAGCCGTACTTGTTATTTTTGCCAAGTGATGTGCCCGAGTCCTGGATGCGATCGCCAAGGTTGACGACCCGGACGTATTCCATGAT
>JARFRI010000143.1 GCA_029287335.1 Phycisphaera sp.
CGTCACCGAGGGCCGCGACCAGGGATCGATCGTTTTCCCACAGGCCGAGGTGAAGTTTTATCTCGACGCCTCGCCCGCCGTCCGCGCCACCCGCCGAGCCGAGCAACTACGCGAGATGGGCAAGCCTGTCCAAATCGATGCCATCCGCAAGAACATCATCGAACGCGACCGCAAAGACTCCACCCGGCCCGACGGCCCGCTGATCTGCCCCGACGATGCCAAACGCATCGATACCTCCGACATGTTGCTGGACCAAGTGCTCGACCTGTTGGAACAAATCGTCCGCGAGCGCGTCGGCCAACGCATCGGTCGATAGACTCTCCTCATGCTCCGCGACCTCAAACAACGCCAACCCGGCCACCCCCTGACCCGCATCATCTGGTGGCACCTGTGCCATGCGCTCTGCGTTGTCTGGTTCGCCTTTAGCTACCGCTTCCGCTTCTTTGGGCAAGCCAACATCCCGCGCACCGGCCCGGTCCTCTTCATCTCCAACCACCAGTCCATGCTCGACCCCATCATCGTCGGCATCGGCTCGTCCCACCGCCAGTTCTACGCCATGGCCCGCGCTACGCTCTGGAACACCAAGCTCCTGGGCATCATGATGGACACCCTCAACGCCATCCCCGTCGACCAAGACAACCCCGACGCCTCGACGATGAAGCGCTGTATCGAGGTGCTCAAACAAGACCACGCGCTACTCATCTTCCCCGAGGGTGCCAGAACCCGCACCGGCAAGACCGAACCCTTCGAGCCCGGCCTGATGCTCATCATCAAACGAGCCAAGCCCACCATCATCCCCGTCGCCCTTGAAGGCGCTTTCGACGCCTGGCCAAGGACCAAAAAACTCCCTAAATTCTTTGGTCGAATCGCGTGTACTTATGGGGAACCGATCGAGGCCGAGAAGTTACTGGAGATGAAACCCAAAGAGGCCCTGGTTCATTTGCAGACTACCGTCGAGAATCTAAGACTCGAACTCGCTGAATCCATTCAATCCTGATCGCTTATTTAAAGACTTAGACAGCCGATCCTTAACGCCAAGACGCCAAGTGGCCAAGACGCCAAGAAATTCAAGAAAATAGTCTTGTCCTTTTTATCTTTTTATTTGCAGTTAGATTAACAGCGTTTGGATTGGATCGGATTGACCTTGGCGTCTTGGCTACTTGGCGTCTTGGCGTTAAGGTTTTAATGCCTTGCTTGCCTTGAATCGGTACCCATCTGTGAAATCTGTGGCTAAAAAACGAACCCCCAGTAAACTAATCCCATGCAAGTCCTGCTCATCGCCGTCGCCGCTGGCGTGGCCTTCATCATCGCGTACCACACCTATGGCCGCTGGCTCGGGTCCAAGGTCTTTAACCTCGCCACGGGGGCCGTCTGCCCATCGGTCAAGCTGCGCGATGACAACGACTATGTCCCGACCTCTAAGTCCGTTGTCTTCGGCCACCACTTCACCTCCATCGCGGGCACCGGGCCGATCGTCGGGCCCGCCATCGCGGTGATGTGGGGCTGGCTACCTGCACTACTCTGGGTCGTCTTCGGCTCGATCTTCATCGGGGCCGTCCACGACTTTGGCTCGCTCGTCGTGTCTTTACGCAACAACGGCCAGACCGTCGGCGAAATCTCCGGGCGACTGCTCAACAAACGCGTCCGCCTGCTGTTCTTGTTCGTCCTCTTCCTCGCGCTCACCATCGTCATCGCGATCTTCGGCCTGGTCATCGCTGCGGTGTTCCAAAAATATCCCGCGGCGATCTTTCCTTGCCTCGTGCAGATCCCGATCGCGGTCGCCATCGGCGTCTACCTGCACCGCAAGGGCGTGGGGTTATTGCTGCCGTCGATCCTCGCGCTGGGCGTGATGTACGCCACCGTCATCTTCGGCGACTGGGGCCCGCTGCACGCCTTCAATGCCTACTTCGCCTCGCTACACATCATCACCTGGGTCGCGATCCTGCTGGTGTACTCGTACATCGCATCCGTGCTGCCGGTGTGGTTGTTGCTGCAGCCGCGCGATTACATCAACTCGTTGCAACTCGTCTCGGCCCTGGGCCTGATCGTCGTCGGCCTGTGCGTCGCCGCGTTTGTCGGTGGTGCGCCGCCGGTCGAGGGGGCCGAGCGTCAGCCGTTGGCATTCGCCGCGCCGATGGTGCAGTGGGACCCGGCGGATGCGCCGATGATCTTCCCCTTCCTCTTCATCACCATCGCCTGCGGCGCGATCTCGGGCTTCCACTGCCTGGTCAGCTCCGGCACGTCCAGCAAGCAACTCAAAAACGAAAAGGATGCCCAATTCGTCGGCTTCGGCTCCATGCTCACCGAAGGCTTCCTAGCCACCCTCGTCATCCTCGCCTGCTGCGCGGGGTTGGGGTTGGGGGTCAATATAAAATTTGACGATTATTCTCATATTCCCACGTCACCACTCGGCCAAGAGGCAGCTTATGGTCTTGGTGATGGCGAGATGGCAAAGGTTTTTGTTCTCAAGAATCAAAGTGTTGATATTACAGAGTATCAACATACGAAAAATACTCCCAAAACCTTCCACGATGAAGGATTCGAATATAAGACACTCGTCAGTATGCTTGATAAGCGAAAACCTGACCCAGTCTTTCATTACGAACCGCATGGGTTGTATGTAACCAGCGATAGCC
>JARFRI010000174.1 GCA_029287335.1 Phycisphaera sp.
AGCTTCCACGTCCCACTCAACGACCACACGCGCGGCATGCTCAACGCGCAGACGTTTGAAAAATGTCGCGACGGCGTGTTCGTCGTCAACGCGGCGCGTGGCGGCGTCGTCGATGAAGAAGCCATCATCCCAGCGATCGACAGCGGCAAGTGCGGCGGGGCGGCGCTGGATGTATTTACCAGCGAGCCGCCCGCCGAGGACAGCCCGCTACGTAGCCACCCGAAAGTACTCGTGACGCCTCACCTGGGCGCTTCAACCCAAGAGGCACAAACCGCTGTCTCCAGTGACGCCGCGATCGCGTGCATGGCCTACCTGCGTGGCGAAGGCATCAAGGGTGCGGTCAACGCGGGCAACCTCCGCGTGGACCTGGACCCGACGCAGAACGGCTTTGTGAACCTCGCCTCACGCATGGCCGCACTCATCAGCCCGATGGTCACGCGCGGCATCGCGACGGTGTCGATCGAGCTGGCGGGTAAGAGCCTGCATAAAGCGGCGGGCACCGTCGAGCGCGCCGCGATGGTCGGGCTGCTCAAGGAGCACCTGGCCGACCCGGTCAACATGATCAACGTCGCGCAGGTTGCCGAGTCGCGCGGCATCAAGATCAAGACCGCCACGATTGATGAGCCGACGCAGGCCGGCCCGGCACTGACCATCGAGGTGCATGGCCCGGATGGCGCGGTGGATGACGATACGCTCGCGGCGGATCGCACCCGCCGGATCGTTGGTCGGGTGTACGAAGACCTCAAGCCGCGCGTCGTGGAGATCAACGGCTACCACATGGACATGACGCCCGACGGGACGATGGTGCTGCTACAAAACGAGGACCTGCCGGGCATGATCGGTCAGGTCGGCTCGGCCTTCGGCAATGCGAAGGTCAACATCGCCGACATGACCATCAGCCGACGTGATCAGGGCAGCGGCAAGCCTACGGCACTGATGACGCTGAAGGTTGATGAGCAGCCGCCCGCCGAGCTGATCGATCAGCTCAAGAGCACCACGGGCGTGTTGAAGGTCGCGGTCGTGAAGCTGCCGGGGTCGTAAGTCTTGTAGCTGTGTTGTCCGGCGAGGCGTAGCCTCGCGGCTGTTTCCTCTGCACATGTGTAAGCGTCTTGTTAATAGCCGCGATGCTACGTATCGCCGGTTTTCGGTACATTCGTTACCATCGCCTCTATGAGCGATATCAAACGCATCGGCGTACTCACCGGCGGGGGCGATTGCCCGGGGCTTAACGCGGTCATCCGTGCGGTCACCAAGAGCGCGATCGTGGACTACGGGCTCGAAGTGATCGGGATCAATGACGGGTTCCTTGGTCTGGTCGAGGACCGGACCCAGCCGTTGACCGACGCCGACGTCTCGGGCATCCTCACGCGCGGCGGCACGATCCTCGGCTCCAACAACAAGTGCAACCCCAAAAAGTTCGCAGACGTCAAACCCGACGGCAGCTTCGAGATCATCGACGTCACCGACCGCTGTATGAATAACATCAAGAAGCATGGTATCGATGCACTCGTCGTCATCGGCGGCGATGGGACCATGGCCTGCGCAAAGACCTTTGTCGACTTGGGCGTCAACTGCATCGGCGTACCCAAGACCATCGACAACGACCTGGTTGGCACAGATGTCACCTTCGGCTTTGCCACTGCGGTCGCTACCGCGACCGAGGCGATCGACCGGATCCACGACACCGCGGCGAGCCATCACCGCGCGATGGTTGTGGAAGTGATGGGGCGCAACGCGGGCTGGATCGCGCTGCATGCCGGGCTCGCGTCGGGGTCAGACATTATTTTGCTTCCGGAGATGCCCTTCGAGTTGGACAAGGTCTGCCAAGTGGTTGAGCATCGGCGAGACACCGGCAAAGGCTTTTCAATCATCTGTGTCAGTGAAGGCGCGATGCCAAAGGGCGGGGCGCAGGTCGTGCGCGAGGTAGACCCGACCAGCCCGGACCCGATCCGTCTGGGTGGGATTGGCCGATTGATCACCGAGCAGATCGAAGCGAAGACAGGCGTCGAGACGCGCAATACCGTCTTGGGCTACATCCAGCGCGGCGGCACGCCTGTGCCAGAAGACCGCGTGCTTGCCACGCAGTTCGGCCACCACGCGATCCATACCTTGCTGTCAGGCCAGCCCAACCGCCTGATCGTGATGCACGGCCGAGCGGTCACGCACGCGCCACTCGAAGCCGCCGCGGGCAAGCAGCGCACCGTCCCGCTGGACCACCCGCTGCTGGCGACAGCGCTCGCGGTGGGCACATCGTTCGGGGTGTGACGGTTGTAGGGACGTAAACCCAGGCCATTGTCCGATAGGGTTTGACTTTGGCGCGGGATCGACCGATCTGATGGATACCCATCTTTTTAGAGAGGCGATCCATGCGAAACACGTTTGCCATCCTGTGCCTGTCAGCCCTATTCGTGTTTACGGGCTGTTCGGCCCGGCCGATCTCCAAGACCTGGGGCCACATCAAGCACGGCTACAACACCACCAAACAGGTCTACCGCGCGACCAAGTCGGTCGCAAAGCTCGTCAATCCGCTGGAATATGTGTACGTCAGCGAGCATGGCGAGGCGCTGACGCCGGAGGGTGAGCCCTTTGTGACAAAGGATGCCATGCTCGGCTGTACGCCAGATCAGGCGGAGTGATGGCCCCGCGTCAGATCGGTTAAACTCTCTCGTTTGGCTTATCCCAAACGCTGGACGAGACCCCGATGCCGCCGACCGCACCCGCAAGTTCAACCGATACGAAAACACTGATCGAGCGCCTCGGCCTCAAGCCCGGCCACGCCACCATCGTCGGCCTGCAATGGGGCGATGAGGGCAAGGGCAAGGTCGTCGACATGCTCGCCGCCGAGTTCGATGCCGTCGCCCGCTACAACGGCGGAGCCAACGCGGGACACACCGTCGTCGTCGGCGATCAAAAATACGCGCTGCACCTCATGCCCTCCGGCGTGCTCTACCCCGGCAAGGTCAACGTCCTTGGCAACGGCGTTGTCATCGACCCCGAGCAACTGGTCAAGGAAATCACCGGCCTACGTGAGCGCGGCCTATCCATCGACACCTCGACACTCTTCATCAGCAACCGCGCCCACATCGTCTTGCCTTATCACAAGACGCAGGACCAACTGCAAGAGGCCGCGTACACGATGCCTAACGCACTGGATCAAAACGTCGAGGGCATCGGCACGACCGGCCGAGGCATCGGGCCTTGCTATGCGGACAAGGCGTTGCGCTCAACCGCGGTGCGCGTTGCTGACCTGTTGGACCTCGATGAGTTGCGCCACAAGCTGCACCGCATCGTCCCGATCAAGAACGCGACGCTCAAGGCCCTGTGCGAATACACCGGGCAGAGCCACGAGCCGGTCGATCCCGATGCGCTACTCGACTGGCTTAAGCCGTTGGCGGCGATCCTCGCCCCGCACATCACCGACACCGCGGGCCTGCTGCACGAAGTCACGAAGAACGACAAACGCATCTTGTTTGAAGGTGCCAACGCGACGCTCCTGGACATCGACCATGGCACGTACCCCTACGTCACCTCGAGCAACTGCTCGTCGCTGGGTGCCCACACCGGCACCGGCGTGCCCGGACACCAGGTCGGCAACGTCATCGGCATCGTCAAGGCCTACCAGACCCGCGTCGGCGGCGGACCGATGCCCACCCAACTCAACGACGCCACCGGCGACCGCATCCGCGAAGTCGGCCACGAATACGGCACAACCACCGGCCGACCACGCCGCTGCGGCTGGATCGATCTGGTCGCACTCAAGTACACCGCCTCGGTCAGCGGTGCGACGTGTCTGTGCATCATGCTCGTCGATGTGCTCGCCGACCTGCCCGAACTCAAGCTCTGCACCGCCTACAAGGTGGATGGCAAGGTCGTTGATCGGTTCCCCGCAGTGAGCGAGGACTTGTCGAAGGTCGAGCCGGTATACGAGACGCTGCCCGGTTTTGCTGGGCCGGTGGACCAGTGCAAGTCGATCGCGGAATTGCCCGAGAACGCGCAGAACTACTTGAAATTCATTGCCGACTTCCTCGGCGTGCCCGTGGTGCTTGCCAGCGTCGGCCCCAAGCGTGACCAAACCGCGGTGGGGTGATCCTTGACAGGAGAATCACGATGAGCCAGACGCCTATCGATCAAAACAAACCGCTGCCCAGGCACGTTGCCATCATCATGGATGGCAACGGACGCTGGGCTCAAGCGCGCGGCAAGGACCGGTCTTATGGCCACAAGGCCGGGGCCGAGGTCGTGCGTCCGATCGTGACGGCCTGCTCGGACCTGAACCTCGAAGCGCTGACGCTCTACGCCTTCTCCACCGAAAACTGGACGCGGTCCAACGAAGAAGTTTCGACACTCATGGAACTCTACGTCGCGTACCTCGAGTCCGAACGGCAACTATTCTTTGAGAACAATGTGCGCTTCAATCAGATCGGACGACGCGAGGGTTTGCCCTCGGAAGTGCTCGACGCGCTGGACCGGATGAAAGAGGACACCGCCAAGCACGACGGGCTGACGATGACGCTCGCGCTGAACTACGGCAGCCGGGCCGAGATCACCGACGCGGTCCGCGCGATCGCAGAAAAAACGGCGGAGGGTGCTTTAGCACCCGGGTCAATCGATGAACAAAC
>JARFRI010000193.1 GCA_029287335.1 Phycisphaera sp.
GTTTAGCGCATTGGATCGGCGGCACAGCAGTGTCTTAGACGTTGCCTGGTGTCGCCGTTTATTCATGCATGCCATCAGGGTTGAACGATGTTATTTGGACAAAGTTGTTGTTTTTGTCAGCAATCAAGTCTGTCTTTGAGCACACACCATGTTTCACTTTGCTGATGCGCAACGAGCAAGATCGTTTGCTCGCCTGAAGCTGCCTCGTCGATGGAGCCCACTGTCCCTCGTGATCGTGGTGGCGTTCCTGTCGCTGTTGGTTTGGGGCGCGGCGCTGAGCTACTACGGTAGTTTCTTTCGCGGATGGGATGCGCAGCTCTATTACGCGCATCTGCGCTCAGCGATGATGGATGGTGACCTCGACGCGACCAATGAAATCCAGTCACTGACGCCGGGCAAACGTGTGTTTGAAACAGGCAAGAGTTGGGGTGGTCTGCCGACGACGGAAGACGGTCGCTTGGTCAACATCTACACGGTTGGCTCGGCGGTGTTAGGCATTCCTGGATTCGCGATCGGGCATGGGGTGGCCCTGACGACGGGCCAGCCAACCGATGGGTACAGCCGGCCCTATGAGTTCGCGGTGACGCTGTGGTACGCCTTGCTTGTCGCTTTGGGCTGTGGTGTGTTGGCGTCGGCGATGCGGCTGTGGGCCTCGGAGCGCGCCGCATGGCTGGCGGTGTTGGGCCTGTTTACCGGGACAAACCTGCTGTACTACACCGGCGTGCTGCCAACGATGAATCACGCTCCCTCGTTCTTCGTGGTGAGTGTACTCCTCTGGCTTGGGCTGCGGTTATTTGAAGACCCCAGACGCGGGCGATTGTGGTTCGCCTCGGCACTAACGACCTTTATGCTGGTGGCGGTTCGGCCGACCGACGCGGTGATGCTGGTGGTGCTGTGTCCTGCGGCGTGGCGGGTGATTCGCACGGGTTGGCGGCCGAGTTTGATCTATGGCCTGCCGGTGGTTTTTGCGATTTTTGCGGCAGCATGCGTGCAGATTCTGGTCTGGCGTGCGGTGTTTGGGCGCTGGGTGTTCAATGGCTATTCGGAGTGGGCCGACGGCGCGGGCTTTGATTTTTCTAATCCGATGCTGCCGGAGATTTTGTTCTCGGGTCAGGGCGGCGGCTGGCTCTATCACCCGCTGTTTGGTGTTGGCTTCCTAGGCCTTCTCGCGGCCTGCGTCCTGTCAAAGGGGCCAGGGCGGGGGGTGTGGATTGCGCTGGCACTAGGCGTGACGCTGCATATTGGTTTGTACAGTTGTTGGGTGAGTTGGGATTCGGGTGATAGCTTTGGCAATCGGATCTTTATTAACTGTGCCCCGCTGTGTGCATTTGGTCTGGCGTGGTTGATCGATCGTGCTCGCCGCCCGTTAGCGGTGTCTTTTTGTGTCAGCCTTTTGGTGGTTGCGTCGATATCCAATGTGCTGCTGATGGCTGGTTTTGTGAAAGGAACCCTGCCGGCGCGCGAACAGGCGGACCTGCGTTCACTCATCGATGCGCAATGGCAGACGGTTCGCAAGACACTCAGCCAGACGCCATGAACGCCACAGACCCACACAACGCGACAGTACAACGGCGTCAGACGCAGGCCAGCTACGCGCGTTTGATTCCCGTGCAGCGCATCAAGCAACTTAGCCAGCGGACATGGTTCCGCCCGGTGACCGATGCCGCTGGCTGCTGGCTGCTGATCATCGCGGCGTGGTGCGTCGTTGCCTGGCATCCTGTTTGGTGGGCCATCCTGCCGGCGATGGTGGTGGTCGGCAACCGCTTTTATGCGCTGTTCATCATCGGGCATGACGGGTTGCACCGCCGGTTGTTTAAAAGACGCTGGCTGAACGATCGCTTCAGCGACCTACTGATTTTCGCGCCCATCGGCGGGATCACCCGCTTGAACAACCGCAACCATCTACTGCACCACGCACACCTGGCAACCGACGACGACCCGGATCGGCACAAGTACGCCTGTTTCAACAAGGCGGGCGTCGTGCTCATGCTTGGCTTTTTGATCGGGTTGACCAGTGTCGCCCGGTCCGTGGGCAACGTGTTTTTTGGCAACAAGCCGGCGACCAGCTCCGACCGCTCGTCCGACGGCTACCGCGCAACGGATGTGCTGCTGCTGGGTGTCTGGCAGCTGGGCCTGATCGTCGGGCTCACGGCAGCGATTGGCTGGTGGGCGTATCCGGTGATGTGGTTGGCCCCGGTTTATGTCTTCATGGTGTTGGCGGACAACCTCCGCAGTTTCTGCGAGCACTCTCATCCTGAAGCAGACGACCTGGCGGATGAGCACCGCTTGATCACGTATCACAGCCCGATCTGGGAGCGCTGGCTGATCGCGCCGATGAGCATGAACTACCACGTCGCCCACCATCTTTGGCCGACGATCCCCTACTACCACCTGCGCCAGGCCGATCGTGAGCTGCACGCCGCAGGTGGTGAGACCGACTTGATTTGGCGGGGGAGCTATACGGGCTACCTCTTGCAATATTTCCGTGCGTTGCCGATGGAGGCATGTCGGGCCTCGTCTAAGAAAGTTGATGATCAACAGCAGATCCCCGCATCGGCCGAGCCAGGCAGGAGGGCGGCATGAGCGCCCATGAATCCATGGCAAGCTTGGCGATGGCTACGCCACAAGATGATGCGCTGCCCCGAGGCTGGGAGGCGATGGATGCGCCTCGCGTGCCGACGACACCGGTACCCATGTGCCCGGTGTGCGACAACCCACATCAGACCGACTATGCAAGCGGCTACGACTACGAACTGGAGACTTGCCGAAACCGTTGGCAGATGGTGCAGTGCCAAGGGTGCTCACATGTTTGGCTGAACCCGCGTCCCGCGGTTGATGCACTCTCGACGATCTACCCGCCGAGCTACTACGCCTACAACTACGACAGCCAGGTCAGCCCGTTGGCGATCGCGGCCAAGCAGTGGATCGATCGTCGAAAGATGGCGGGTGTTCGCAAGGCACTTAGTGCGCCCGCGCGAAGCTTCGTTGACATTGGCTGTGGTAATGGCCGATTGCTCGAGACGATGCACGGGCTAGGCGTCCCCCGGGATCGCTGCTACGGGCTTGAGCTGGATCAACAGGTGGTGCAGAACCTCAACGAGCAAGGCTTTTCAGCGTATTGCGAGCGCGTGGAGACATGCAGCGACATTCCTGCTGGGCAGATCGATCTGGCGACGATGTTCCACGTGATCGAGCACGTCGATGACCCGGGGGTCGTCGTTGAGCGCGTTGCCGATTGGCTTTCGCCGGAGGGTGTTTTTGTATTGGAGACGCCAAACCTTGAGAGCCTGGATGCCCGGCTTGCCCGGCGAACCTTCTGGGGCGGATACCACATCCCCCGGCATTGGAACCTGTTTACCCCCGAGACGATCACTCACTTGCTCGAACGCCACGGGCTGGAGGTGATCGATATCCGCTACCAAAGCGGCCACTCATTTTGGATCTATAGCCTGCACCACCGCCTGCGCTATGGCCGACCGCGATTGCCACGGCTGGCGCGCTGGTGTAACCCGTTCCGCAACCTGCCGCTGCTTGCGCTGGCGACGGGCTTTGATCGGCTGCGAGCCATGATGGGGATGAAGACGTCCGCGATGCTCGTGACTGCACGCAAGCGATCAAACTGACCGAAGAGGAAGACCCATGACCCAGACCAATCAGATCGAACTCTCCGTCGTCATGCCGTGCCTCAACGAGGCGGACACACTTGAAGTCTGTATCCAAAAAGCCCAGACCGCGATGCAGGGCGCCCAGATCGTCGGCGAGGTGATCGTTGCGGACAACGGCTCGACCGACGAATCGATTCAGATCGCCGAGCGCATGGGCGCAAGGGTGATCCACGTTGATCAGCGCGGCTACGGACATGCCTTGCAGGCGGGGATCGCTGCGGCGCGCGGCACGTACATCCTGATGGGCGATGCGGATGACAGCTACGACTTTTTAGAAATCCCCAGTTTCATCGAGAAGCTACGCGCCGGTCACCAACTGGTCCAGGGCTGTCGGCTGCCATCGGGTGGCGGAACGATCAAGAAGGGGGCGATGCCGTTCCTGCACCGGTGGTGGGGTAACCCGATGTTCTCGTTCATGGTGCGGAAGATGTATTGGTCGCCGATCCACGATGTCTACTGCGGGATGCGTGGCTTTACGCGTGGCTTTTATGAGCGCAACCGACCCATCGCCGGGGGGATGGAGTTTGCCACCGAGATGATCATCCGTGCCTCGATCCATGGCGAAGATATCGCCGAGGTGCCGATCACGCTGCACCCTGACGGCCGCAAGGCACACGCCCCGCACCTGCGTACGTTCCGCGATGGATGGCGCACGCTGCGGTTCTTTATGCTCCGCAGCCCGAGATACATGTTCTTTCGGCCGGGGCTGGTGGTTGCGTTTGTCGGTGCCTTGCTCATGCTAGCGGGCTTGTTCAATTGGTCATTCGGACCGATGGTCTTTGACCTGCACACGATGCTGGTTGGGGCATTGGCGGTATTGCTCGGTGGTCAAGCGATCCAGTTCGCGGTGTTTGCCAAACTCGTCGCCATGATTGAGGGGTTCGCTCCCGAGGACAAACGGTTGACGCGCATGTTGGAGGTCGTCTCGCTTGAGCGTGGTTTGCTGGTCGGTACCGGCGCAGCCCTCGCCGGATTTGCGATGATCGGCTTCACGTCTTTGCAATGGGCCACCGGAGGTTTCACCAACCTGGACTATGGCATCGCGATGCGCTGGGTCATCCCGGGGGTCGTGCTCGTCGCGCTGGGGGTGCAAGTGATTCTCGGTAGATGTTTCGCGGGAGCGCTGGAGATGCCCGCAGGCCAAAGCTTCAATCGAGCACAGCCCTTTAACGAGCCCACCCATCGTGATTCCGAAAATGCACCCGCCTCCACCACAAACAGCAGGGAGGCCGCATGACCACTGTCAGGACCATTCATTCATCCGAGCGGTGTTGCAACGAGACGTGGGAGCAAGCCTTCACGCGCTTTGAAACCCCCAGCCAGGAAGTGGCCAAGTTTCATGGCCGCCTAAGCTGGTTCGGTGTAGAAGACTGGCCTCAGGACGCCGAGATCGTTGAGCTCTTCTGCGGAAGAGGTAATGGTCTGATTGCACTTGCGGAGCTTGGGTTTACTCGCCTCACGGGCGTTGATTTATCCGGCGACCTGCTCGCGCAGTACACAGGCGATGCACAGACTTACGTTTGCGATGCCCGTGATCTATCGTTGGAATCGAATAGCCAGGACATCGCCATCGTGCAGGGCGGGCTCCACCACCTGCCCAACCTGCCCCAAGATTTAGAGCGCAGCATCTGCGAGGCAAAACGAATCTTACGGCCGGCGGGAATGATGGTGATTGTCGAGCCTTGGGACACGCCGTTTCTAAGGATGGTCCATGCGGCGTCGGCAAGCCCGATGCGAAGGCTGTGGGACAAACTTGATGCCTTCCAAGTGCTTTACGAAAACGAGCAACAGACCTACGACAACTGGCGTGCTCGACCGCAAGAGATACTCGGGATCCTCGATAAGCATTTCAACGCTCACCGCCAGCGAACCGCGTGGGGCAAGTTGTTCTACCTCGGCACGCCGAAGCCTTGACGCCTGACCGACAAGGCAAGCCCGACGACTCAATCAGTTCATCGATGGGTCGCGCGGCATGAGCTTAGGGTTCATTGCCAGCATCGCTAGCGATCGATCGATACTTGTGATCACGCGCATCCAGAGGCCGTCGTCTGCGTCCGGGTCGAAGACCACGTCCGCATTGGCTCGGGTGACCAGCCAGCCGCCTTGGTTCAGTTCGCTTTCGAGTTGGCCAGGGCCCCAGCCAGCGTAACCGACGAAGAATCGCATCGTCCCGGGGGCGTCCAGCAATAGCTCGCGGACCATCTGCTCATCCGTGGTGAAGCACACGCCCTTACAGACCTCGATCTGTGCCTGCCCGAGCCGATCGTGCAGCAGCATCAACGGCCCATCGCAAGGCCCGCCGCTAAGCAGGGATTGATCCACCGGGCAAGGCAGCATGCTCAACTGATCCCACACCTCGTCGACCATCGTCTCCATGGGCTGATTCAGGATCAGACCCATCGCGCCGTCGTCGCTGTGCTCAATCATCAGGATCACCGCGTGCTTGAAGTTCGGATCGCTCATGCTCGGCGACGCCACGACCAGACTCCCGGATAATGAATCTTTCACAATAATTTCTCCGAGAAAAGTCTACAGGCCCAAGCAGCATACCAACTGCCAGCGGAGGATAAAATGCTTATTCTTCGTCAGCGCGTTGTTGCACGAAAGCCAACCCCCTGCCGACGACTACCATGCCCCGCGACCTTACCCAAATCGCCGAGCTTATCAACCATGCGATGGCCGGCGATCGGCACCGCCTGCGTCGGCTCCTGCGCGCGATCGAACAGGCCAGCCACAACGACAAGCCCTACGGCCCGAGCCTCGACAAGCTGCAACGCGAGTTGGACGCGTCTGTCGAGATCTGCAAGCAGCGCCGCGCGGGCGTGCCGAAGATCGTGCTGCCCGATGAGTTGCCGATCACATCACGCGCCCAAGAGATCATCGACACGGTGCGCGAGCACCAGGTGGTGGTTGTGGCCGGCGAGACGGGCTCGGGTAAGTCGACGCAGTTGCCCAAGCTGATGCTACAGATGGGCCGGGGGGTGGAGGGGGTGATTGGGCATACCCAGCCAAGGCGACTGGCCGCGCGGTCGGTGGCACAGCGGGTATCCGAAGAGTTGAGTTCGCCGCTGGGTCAGCATGTGGGCTACAAGATCCGCTTTGCCGACAAGACTAACCCGAAGACCTACATCAAGCTGATGACCGATGGGGTGCTGCTCGCGGAGGCAACGCGGGAGCGGTTCTTTGATGCGTACGACACACTGATCATTGATGAGGCGCACGAGCGCTCGCTCAATATCGATTTCCTGCTCGGCCACATTCGTCAGATTTTGCCAAAGCGTCCAGACCTGCGCGTGATCATCACCTCGGCGACGATTGATACCCAGCGCTTTGCCGAGCACTTTGGCATCGCGACGAGGGATGGTCTTGAGCCCGCGCCGGTGATCGAGGTATCGGGCCGGACCTACCCGGTCGAGGTGCGCTATCAGCCGATCGAGCCAGATGAGTTTGGCGAAGTGCCCGACGAATCCGAAGCGGTGGCCCATGCGATCGAGGGCTTGGAGCGTAGCGGCGATGTGCTGGTATTCATGCCTACGGAGCGCGACATCCGCGATTGCTGTGAGCTGTTGCAGCGCAGGCAGCCGGGTAGCGAAGTCCTGCCGCTCTATGCGCGTCTGACCAACGCACAGCAGCAGGCGATCTTCGCGAGCAGTCCGAAGCGCAAGATTGTTGTTGCGACGAATGTGGCCGAGTCTTCGTTGACGGTGCCGGGGATTCGTTACGTGGTGGACACAGGAACCGCACGGGTCAGTCGCTATTCGCCCAACTCGAAGGTGCAGCGCTTGCCGATCGAGGCGGTGAGCCAAGCCAGTTGTGATCAGCGTAAAGGCCGATGCGGCCGAGTCGGCCCGGGCGTGTGTGTTCGGCTTTATTCGGAGGAAGATTTCCGCGGTCGGGAGGAGTTTACGACGCCGGAGATTTTACGGAGCAACCTGGCGTCGGTGATTCTTCAGGTGCAGTCGTTGCGCTTTGGTGCGGTGGAGGATTTCCCGTTTATCGATCCGCCTCGGCCGAGTATGGTGCGCGATGGTTACAAAACGCTGCAAGAGATCGGCGCGCTGGACGGAGACGACAAGGTCAGCGCGTTGGGTAGGCAGTTGTCGCACATGCCGGTGGACCCAAGGGTGGCGCGGATGGTGATTGCGGGGCAGGACGAGGGCGTGCTTGAAGATGTGTTGGTGATTGCCTCGGCGTTGGAGATTCAAGACCCGCGCGAACGGCCGATGGATCAACAGAACAAGGCCGATCAGGCCCATGAACCCTTCGCCGACCTGCGCAGTGATTTCTTGTCTTACCTCAAGCTCTGGGCTTTTTATCACGCGCAGAAAGACAAGCTCTCGCACAACCAATTGCGCAAGGCCTGCAAGCAGAACTTCCTCAACTACATCCGCATGCGCGAGTGGGTAGATGTCCACCAGCAGCTTCGGCGGATGGTGCGAGAGTTGGATCGGGGATCGAAACGCAAGCCAGCGGTCAGGCAGGAAAACCCAGCCGACGAAGAGATCGATGACGGCCGCTGCGATGCAATCCACCGCGCGTTGTTGACCGGCTTGCTCTCGAACATCGCGCAGAAGGGCGACGGGTTTGAGTACAACGGGGCGGGTGGGCAGAAGCTCAATCTTTGGCCGGGCTCGGCGTTGTTTGCAAGCAAACCCAAGTGGGTTGTTGCGGCGGAGCTGGTCGAGACAACCCGGCGGTATGCACGGACGGTCGGCCGGATTCAGCCGGGCATGATCGAGCCGATCGCGGGGCACCTCGTTAAGAAAACGCACAGCGATCCGCGGTGGGTCCGCGAGACGGGTTCAGCGATGTGCAGCGAGAAGGTCTCGCTCTATGGCCTGGTGCTCGTGCACGCTCGCCCGGTGCCCGTCGCTCGCGTCAACCCCGCCGAGGCGAGGCAGCTCTTCATCCAACGCGCTTTAGTCGAGGGCGAATGGGACTGCGACCTTCCGTTTTACAAAGACAACGCGGCACTACTCGATCATGCCCAATCGCTGGAGGCCAAGGCCCGGCGGCACGGGTTGGTTGTCAACGATCACGTGCGTTATGCATTTTATGATCAGCGTCTGCCCGCGACGGTGGTCGACGCCGCGACGCTAATGAAGTGGTACAAGCAGAACGCGCGCGAGCAGCCCAAGTGCTTGCACATGGACCTGCGGCTACTACTTGCTCAAGCGGTGGAAGAAGTCACCGAGCAGGCGTTCCCGGATAGGTTGCACGTCGAGCAGTCGGCCCACAAGCTCGACTACACCTTCGACCCCAGCGACGAGCGCGATGGTTTAACGCTCACGCTGCCGCGCGAGGCGCTGGGACAATTGGATACAAGGCGGTTGGGGTGGTTGGTGCCGGGCATGCTTGAGCAGAAGCTGATCGCGATGATCAAGGCGCTGCCAAAGGGTTTGCGCAAGACACTTAGCCCGGCCCCGGATGCGGCGCGCAAAGCGGTTAAGCAACTCCAGTTTGGCGATGGCTCATTCGAGGACGCCGCCGCAGCGGCGCTTAGCAAAGTAGGCGGGCTGAACCTATCTGCATCAGACTTCGATCTTGATGCACTGACCGACGCGTTCAAGATGAATGTGCGCGTGCTCGGCAACAAAGGGCAGACGCTAGCCGAGGGGCGCGACCT
>JARFRI010000198.1 GCA_029287335.1 Phycisphaera sp.
GGCTACGACATCAAACGCTTCGGCCCGCTGAAGCAGGGCTTTGAAACCTTCGAGGGCTTCGTCTCCGGCAACGTCGACTACTTCAACAAGATCGATCAAGAGGCGCACAAGGACTGGTATATCCAAGACGAGCTCAAGCACGTCGAGGGCTACGTGACAGATTTGATCAACGACCGCGGCGTCGATTGGATTGCGAGCCAGCAGAATGAGAACAAAGACAAGCCGTTCTTTTTGTACCTTGCCCACGGCGCACCGCACTACCCGCTGCAGGGGCCGGACGGCGAGGGGTTTCGCGTTGTTGGCAAGAAGGTCGGCCAACCCGTTGAGAATCCCAAAGCGGTCTACAAGGCGATGATTGAGTCAATGGATGCAGGCATTGGCCGTGTGGTTGCCGAGTTGAAGAAGCAAGGTCTGTCGAAGAACACGCTGGTGATCTTCTGCTCGGACAACGGCCAGGCGGGGCGCGGCCCCGGATCGGCTGGTCCGCTGCGTGGTAGCAAGGGTACGGTCTACGAGGGCGGGCACCGCGTGCCGATGGTTTTAGCGCTCCCCAATGTTACGAATCCAGGTCTCGACTGCACGTTCCCTGCGATGGCGATGGATTTCTTGCCAACCTTAGCAAAGTATGCCGACGCAGAATTGCCTGCTGACATCGAGATTGATGGCGTGGATATGTTCGAGCGGGTTTTTTCCGGTCGTCGCCACACGCCTCGTGATTTGCATTGGGTGCATGGCAGCAAGCACGCGGTACGCCAAGGCCCTTGGAAACTCGTGATGGACGGCAACAACAAGCCAGAACTCTACAACCTCAAGGACGACCCCGGTGAGCAGAAAGACCTCGCGGACCAACAACCCGAGCGCGTTAAAGCAATGCAACAGGCGCATCAGTCCTGGCTTGAAGAAACCCGCGGGGGCGTTGACAAGGTCTCTGGTTAATCATGCCCGACCCCAACCTAAACTTGATCGCGAAGCTTGATGAGCTCGCACAGCAGTACGAGTCGCTGGGTGAGCAGCTCAACCAGCCCGACGTGATTGCAGACCACAAGGCCGCGACGCGGATTAGCGTCAAGCGAGCCGCGCTGTCAGGCATCGTCGAGCGATACAACGAATATCAAGCCCAGCAAGCCGACCTGGCCGAGGCCAACGCGATCATCGCCGATGGCAGCGATGAAGAAATGGTGGCCTTCGCCAAAGAGCAGGTCGCTGAAATCGAAGCGAATAGCAGCGAGTTGCTCGAAGGCATCGCCAGCGAGTTGGTCACGGCTGATGACGCCGCGGTCGGATCGGTCATCCTCGAAGTCCGTGCCGGTACCGGCGGGGCGGAGGCGGCGCTGTTCGCTGGCGAGGTGCTGGCGATGTATGAAGCGTTTGCTAAGACCAAAGGCTGGAAACTCGAAGCGATGGATTCGTCGCCGGGCGATCAGGGCGGGCTGCGATACGTCACCGCGTCCGTCAGCGGCGAAGGCGTCTGGCAGGGGCTGGGCTACGAGGGCGGGGTGCATTGCGTCAAGCGTGTGCCTGCCACGGAGACACAGGGCAGAGTGCATACGAGCACGTGTACCGTTGCGGTGCTGCCCGAGCCGGAGGATGTGGAGCTGACGATCGACCCGAGCGAGGTGGATGTCCACGTCACCACGGCCCAAGGCCCCGGGGGGCAGAACGTCAACAAAGTCGCGACCGCGGTACACCTCATCCACAAACCCACGGGCATCGAGGTGCGGATGCAGGAGAGCAAGAGCCAGCAGCAAAACCGCGATAAGGCCTGGCAGCTCTTGCGGGCCAGGCTGTACGAGGTGAAGAAGGCCGAGGTCGATGCCGAGCGGGCCGAGAGCCGAAGCGCGATGATCGGTACCGGCGGGCGCAGCGAGCGCGTCAGGACGTACCGCTGGAAGGACAACATGATTGTCGACCACCGCCTGAGCGAGTCGTACAACCTGCAACGCGTCATGGCCGGGGACTTGCAGGAGATGATCGACGCGCTGATCGCACAAGACCGGGCCCAGCGCCTCGCGGCGCTGTGAAACGGGCATCTCGCTGAACGCGGTTTGGATTCGTTAAACGCCGCTTGATTGACCGATAACGAGCTTGTGAAGCGGTCTTCCTCAATCGTGCTGTGCCTTGCCTTCGCCTTGATCGGCTGCGTGGTCGCTGTGCCCGCGTCGGCTCAGGTTGCGGAGATCTCGCACCGGCTCAAAAAGCTCTACGACTTCGAGGACACCGACGACCGCGGAAACAAGATCGGCTACCACCCAAATCTGATGCCCCGCAATTGGTACGTCATCGGCCGAAAAGCCATCGGCGAGAAAGACGGCTTCCACCGCAGCCCGCTGAATCAATTCCTTGAGACCCGCATCGGCTACCCGCACTTCGCGGAGGTCTCCTTTGACAACGTCATCAAACACTCGGGCGACTTCAGCCTCCGGCTAGGCATGTCCGGCGGCAACACCGGGGCCTTCATCCAGCAAGGCTCGGTCAACGTCAAGCCCGAGAGCGACTACCGCGTGACCGCCAAGGTCTACACCGAGAAGCTCGAGCACGCCTGGGC
>JARFRI010000239.1 GCA_029287335.1 Phycisphaera sp.
ATCCCGACCAACGTCATCTCCATTACCGACGGCCAGATCTACCTCGAGCCCGACCTGTTCTTCGCTGGCGTCCGCCCCGCGATTAACGTCGGCATCTCGGTGTCGCGCGTCGGTGGTGCCGCTCAGATCAAGGCGATGAAGAAGGTCGCTGGCTCGCTGCGTCTGGACCTCGCGGCCTACCGTGAACTCGAAGCATTCGCTCAGCTGGGCACCGACCTCGACGCTGGCACACAGAAGCAACTGGACCGCGGTGCCCGCATGGTCGAGCTACTCAAGCAGCCGCAGTACGAGCCGATGCTCGCGATCGATCAGGTCATCCAGATCTGGGCCGCCGGTAACGGCTACATGGACAAGCTCCCTGTCAACAAGGTCGCGGAGTACGCCGCAGGCCTGGTCGAGTACTTCAAGACCCAGGCCAAGGACACCTACGACGCGCTCGACAAGTCTCAGGCAATGACCGACGAAGTCGTCGAGGGCTTGAAGAAGGGTGCTGCAGCTTACACCGCTGGCTTCGCTAGCTAATTCAAAATCGTTTGATAAACCCATAGAAAAAGACACGCCGCAGGGCGTGTCTTTTTTATTCAAACGATCTGGCGTTCAGATGGTTTTACTTGCTGATCACCATGCTGACGATCCCGGGGTAGTTGTGGAGCTGGTGTCGCTTGCTGATGCCTAGCTTGCGGTAGATGTTTCTCACATGAACGTGAACCGTGTTTGGAGAGCGGTCCAGTTCAGCTGCGATCTTGTTCTCGGTGAGGCGTTGAAGCAAGAGTGCGCAAACGCGTTTTTCGGTCGGGCTCAAGGGTAGGGCTTGTCGCTGTACCGGGGGGGATGAGTCTGCCTCATCGGTAAAGGTCCATTTTGTCGTCTGTGTCATGATGTGCATTCGGTGTAGAGGTGAGCTTCGAATTAGAGAATTTTCGATGCGATATCGGCAGCATAAACGTTCAAAATACAATTCATCAATCTTCGTTTTTATCCGCTCAAGTCTATTAGAAGGGCTATGGCGACATGAGTACTAAGCTAGAGCATTCATCTCATCGGCATTTTTCAAGGCCGACCCACATAAAAGGATCAAATTATCTGATTTAAATTTTCCGTAGTTGGCACACAATTGATTTTGTGCAAACTTCTTAGCAAGCTAAGCAGCTCGGTGGCTGCTCTAGAGACCTGTGGCGGGATGACTTTGTCTACGCGCCGGACTCGATTGACCGGGCAAGACCAATACGCTGCTGCGCGGTGTCCGCGGCGACCGAAGCATTCACCGCTGGCTTCTCAGCCTGATCTTGATGCGCAGGCAAGCGTCAATCCTTGCTCAGGATCATCGTGATGATCCCGGGGTACACGTAGAGTTCGCTCCTTTTTTTGATCCCCAGCTTGCGGTAGATGTTTCGGACATGGACATGGATTGTGTTCTGCGAACGGTCCATGTGTTCCGCGATGCGTGGTTCAGTCAGTCTCTGCAAGAGCAGCGCACACACCTTTTTTTCCGTTGGGCTAAGCGGCAACACCTCACGCTGATGCGGGCGCTGTGAGGGGTCTTCGTGCCAGTCATTGGGGGGAGTGAAATCTGGCATGGTTGATCGGGTGTAGACACGCTGCGCATGCAAGATTTTTCTGGATGCGGCCGGTGGGCATCAATTGTCTTGATGCTTTGTGCCACAAGCAGGATCTCACATATCAAGTATTTTCAAATACTTATATTCGACTATATGGGCAACGCCATTTTCATAAGTGAATATTTATTGATTTAGAGCCACTTAATTGTTCAAAATAGACAATATTGATCGCCTAAAATCCCCTTAGATAAATTGCGTGTTTGATTTTCAATCTCTAGCAGGGTGCGACGATTAAACCGCATGGGTGAGTTGGGGCTGACGTAAAGGCCCGCCGTTCGAGGCTCGTGTAGATGGACGATGAATCGCAAGAAAAATTCAGTGATTTTTTCAATGAGCAGGTGGAGCGAAAAATTTTCGTTCCGAAAGAAGTTGCTCATATCACCGGGCGGAGCATCTCGACGGTCTATCGTTGGCTTCGTGGCGAAGTAACGCCAGACATTGAATCGATACGGTTGCTCGTCAGAGGTCTGGAGCCGGTCGCTCGCGATCGTCTGCTGATGTGGTTTCTCGATGGACTGCCACTCTGCATTGAACGGCTTGACGCGATCGCGATCGGAGATGCTTCTCAGTTGAAACCTGCCCAGGCCTCATCACTGGCCAGAGACACCATCATGAAACTGATTGGTGACTTATTGGAAATGGCCCGGCAGATCGATAAGCAAGAGGACGAGTCCAAGTCGTTTACCCGCGATGAGAAGTCGTATGTGTTGGATCGGCTGGAATCGATGATCGTCAAAATCGCGGAAATCAAGTTTTATCAAAGCTCGCGGGTCGTCCACCGTAAACGGGCAAAGTAAACGGTTGTCATGGGCAAGAAGAGGACGGCGGTTTTACAGCGATGCGCCGCCGTGAGCATTCAGCGGCAATTGGTTGTGGAACTGCCTGCATGCCCGCACGCTAGGAAAAGAAAGATCGGTAAAACCCGCCTTAGGAACAAGCGTCCATCAACTTTGGGCGATTGTTTGGCTGTACACTGAATTGGCTCGTACCCGATCGGAGATGTGATGAACCGCTACTTCCTGCCTGTCTGTCTGATGATTGCATTCGTCCTGGTTCCGGGCAAAGCAATCGCCAAAGAGTTTCAAGGCAAGGACGAGGCCGGCCGGGACTACTTTGTCTATACCCCGAACACAATCGACCCGGATAAGACGTACACACTGGTGGTCGGTGTGCATGGTTACCGCGGCAAGGGCAATGGGGCCGGGGGCTACGCGGGCTGGGTGAATCAGCATGATGTCATTGTGCTCGGGCCAACCTACGACAGCGACGGCTACCAATACCTGCAAAAAGGCAGCGACCAACAGACGATCGATCTGATCAAGCAGCTCCACAAGGCGTACACACTCCACGACAAAATCTTCATCGCGGGGTTCTCCGGCGGCTCGCAGTACGCCCACCGTTTTGCGATGAAGTACCCCGACCTCGTCGCGGGCTGCGCGGCGCATTCTGGCGGGACATGGGCGACGGGCGACTATGCCGAACGGGCTGTGCCCAATCCGAAAGCGCGTGGCGTGTTGTTCGTCATCTCCTGCGGCGAGAACGACACGAAGAAATCCTTCGGCGAGGCCCCGTTTGGCCGACTCGAGTGGGCCAAGAAGTACGAGACGATGCTCGATAAGGGCGGCTTCATCTACGATGCGCAGTACTGGCCCGGCGTCGGTCACAGCCAATCCAGCGGTGCCAAGCAACAGACCCTGGACTGCTTTATCGCCTCGACCCAGCGTTTAGCCGAGTACAAGGCAGAACAAGGCGCAATCGATAAGGCGATGCGCGGCAAGCACTACGCCGGTGCATGGGCGCTGATCCAGGCCCGCTTTGGTCATGCGGATAAGGACGACGATGGCATCCTTGGCAAGGTTTACGGGATGTATGTCACTTCGCTTGAGGCCGACATCGCCCGGATCGACCGCATGGCTGAGCGTGAGGTTCGCAAGCTCGTGCATCGCAATGACGACCCGGCTCACCAACGCGCGGCACTGCAAGCACACAAGGCAACGTATGCCGGTGCGCCGATGACGATCAAGGCTGTCGATGCGGCGCTGGCCCGGCTACAGTAGTTAGCCATGAGCATTGCGTGCCTGGCACAGATCGGTGTGGACCCCGGGGCGATCGCTAAGTTTTACTTCTTGGTGATCCTTTGCCCGCTGATCTTGATGCTGCTGGTCTTGTTGGTCTACTTGTTGTCGATTTTTATGGGCGTCGTTGGCGGGACGCTGCCGAGGTGGTATCGGGATAGGCCATCGCTGCTTAGGCGGCAAGCCCGGGCTGAGCTCCTCATCGTACCCTACGATCGGCTGACGCCGGAGCAGATCGAGCAGCTCTTTTCGGTTCGGCACACCGTCTTCGTCGGCGAACAGCAGATCTTCTCTGTGCCTGATCGTGATGGGCATGACCCCGACTGTTTGCATGTCTTAGCGGTCGTGAAGGGCTCGGTGGTGGGCACCTGTCGGCTGATGCCGATCAAGCAGGGCGATGGGCTCGAGCGGGTGATCAAGGTAGGCCGGCTGGCCGTGCTTCAGGCGTATCGCAGGCGGGGTATCGGCCGAGCGATCATGTCCAAGGTCAACGCGGCCCTCGACGAGCAGGGGATGCTTGGCGTCATGCACGCCCAGGCCTATCTTGAGGCCTGGTACGCGGGGCTGGGTTGGGTCCGTGATGGCGACGTTTTTATGGAGGCGGGGATCGAGCACGTGAAGATGCGTTACACGCCCAAGAATACGGCCTGAGTCGATTCAACTAGCGAAAACCGGCGTGTGACCCTACACTGCATAGCCCGATCGCGGACCGATGAACCACGTTTCATGGATGCCCGATCGCCGACAGCTCTGTTTAGATGACAACCCCCTCGGGACACCCGCTATGCCTGACGCCATTGCCAGCGAAACCGCCAAACTCTCCATCCCCGGCCACGAGACGATGGAGCTGCCCATTACCGTCGGCTCAGAGGGCGAGCACGCGATCGACGTCACCAAGCTCCGCGCCCAGACCGGCTACATCACGCTCGACCCCGGCTACCGCAACACCGGGTCCGTCCAGTCCGACATCACTTTTATCAACGGCGAAAAGGGCATCCTCCACTACCGTGGCTACGCCATCGCTGACCTCTGCGAGAACTGCAGCTTCCTCGAAGTCGCGTGGCTGTTGATGTTCGGCGACCTGCCGACCCAGCCCCAGTTCAACAAGCTGACCGAACTCATCGACGAGACCGCCGAGATCAACCCACAGGTCCTCCGCGCGATCGAAGGCTTTCCGAACCATGGGCACCCGATGGCGAAGTTCGCTTCCTCGCTCCACGCGGCCAGCGTGTACCACCCCGGGCTCGAAGATGTTGATGGCGAGAACGGCTTCCTCCAAGCCGCGGCACGACTGATCAGCCAGGGGCGCACGCTGGCGTCCGCGGGTTACAAGGACACGACCGGCAAGATGCCCGTCCCGCCGCAACGGGGCCTGGACTACGCCAGCCAGTTCCTGCACATGATGTTTACGACCGACGGGCAACAAGCAGACTTGGACCCGGACATTGTCGAAGCGATCAACCTCATTTTGATTTTGCATGCGGACCACGAGCAAAACTGCTCGACCTCGACGGTGCGCATGGTCGCCAGCTCCGGCGCGAATTTATTCGCCTCCTGCTCGGCAGGCGTCTCGGCGCTCTGGGGCCCCAAGCACGGCGGGGCCAACGTCGCTGTCCTCGAACAACTCCACCGCATCGATCAGTCCGCGTTGACCGTGCCCGCCTTTATCGAGAAGGTTAAGAACAAGGAAGACGTCCTCTTCGGCTTCGGCCACGCGGTGTACCGCAGCTTCGACCCGCGAGCACAGGTGCTCAAGCAGTCGGCCGACAAAGTGCTTAAGAAGCTCGGCGTCAACGACCCGCTGCTGAAGATCGCGATGAAGCTCGAAGAAGCGGCACTGAACGATGAGTACTTCAAGTCGCGGAACCTGTACCCCAACGTCGACTTCTACTCCGGCATCATCATGCGTGCCTTGGGTATCCCCGAGGACATGTTCACCGTGATGTACGCGATCGGTCGAATGCCCGGCTGGATTGCCAACTGGAAAGAAGTCAACGACCAGACGAGCCGTATCTACCGGCCACGACAGGTCTACACCGGCGCAACCGACCGCAAGGTCTCTTCGATCGATCAGCGCGGGTAAGACTTGCCGAACGAAAAAGACAGCCCGATCTTCATTGCCACATGGGACTTTGGTGAGCTTGCGGTGCGCACGGCCTGGGCGCACTGGCAAGAACATGGCGATTTCGCCGCTGCGTGTATCGAGGCGACGGCCGCGGTGGAGTTGGACCCATCGATCCCCACCGTCGGCATCGGCGGGCTGCCCAATCGTGATGGCATCGTTGAACTGGATGCGGCGATCATGCGCGGCAGTGATCTGCGTTGCGGCAGCATTGCTGCGATACGAACGACGTGCCCTGCGATCCGTGTCGCCAAGGCGGTGATGGACAACACCAAGAGCGTGATGCTCGCGGGGCAGGGGGCTGACGATTTTGCGATGCAGCAAGGCTTTGAGCGAATTGATCGCGAGGCGATGCTGACCGACAAGACGCGATCGGAATACGAGTGCTGGCGAGCCAAGGTTGAGGCGGGCCAAGCCGACCGCGAGAAGATGGTCGGGCACGACACGGTTTGTATGCTCGGCTGGCACCAAGGCGAGACGGTGGCGTGCGTCGCGACAAGTGGGCTGGGGTTTAAGCGAGCCGGGCGCGTCGGCGATTCGCCGATCATCGGGGCCGGGCTCTATGCGGATGACCAATCGGGCTGCGCGGCAAGTACGGGGATCGGCGAGGAGTTATATCGCCACGCGGTTTCCGTTCGCATCAGCGATGCGATGCATGCTGGTGCAAGCGCAGCCGAGGCGACGGATGCTGTGCTGCGTCGCATGATTGAGCGGGATCAAGCCAATATAACTCGTGGCCTATCGATCCTTGCGATCGATCGGCACGGCGGCGTCGGCGCAGCAACCACACGCACCGCGAATCACAAGTTTGAGCTACACGTCTGTCGGGCAGGCGTGTTTGAGCGCATCGTGCCGACACCGATCACGTCTTAAACGGATTTAAGTCTTGATGTTTCGCAGCGCTTTCATCATTGAGTCGACTCGGCTCGGGTCGGTCTGGTGATAGCGACCGTCGGTTGGCGGTGGGCTGTTGAACTGAATCGCGGGTTTGTGTCTGCCAGAGGGTTCCTCGGCGACCTTCCAAAGCGAACCATGAACTTGCGTGCAACCGGTTGCGCGGATGAGTGCTTCGACGTTGTCAGGCTTGATCCCGCTGCCGGGCAGGACTTGGATGCGCCCGCTGGCGCGCTGGATCAACTGACGGATCACCGCTGCGCCCTGGATCGCGGTGGTTGCCTGACCGCTGGTGAGGATGCGTTGAAACCCAAGTGAAATAAGGCACTCCAACGCCGAGATCGGGTCGGTCGTGAGATCGAATGCGCGATGAAATACGGCCTCTTTACCCGCATCCAGCACCGGTTGGATCAGCATCCGATTGGCACGCTCATCAATCGCGCCATCTCGATCTAACACACCTAGTGCGATGCCATCGACACCTGCGGCGAGCATGTGTTCGATGTCACGCTGCATGACCACTAACTCATCGGCGTCGTACACAAACCCGCCGGGCCTTGGTCGAACCATCGCGATGATGCCGCAGCCCAATGGTTGTAATGCG
>JARFRI010000245.1 GCA_029287335.1 Phycisphaera sp.
TCGACGATGATCTTTCGCCCGGTCAGGCCGACGTCGCCGTGCGGCCCGCCGATTTCAAACTGGCCGGTCGGGTTCACGAAGACCTTCAGCGCCCCGGCGGGGATGCGCGTCTTGGCGGTCGGGTTGAAGACGAGTTTGGTGCCCTTCTTGTAGAGCCGCTTGGGCAGGCAAGGCTCAATGATGTGCTTGAACACTTCTTTGCCCAGTTTCTTCTGCTTGGCGTCGCCGTTCCAGAACGGGGTGTGCTGGGTGGAGAGCACGACCGCATCAATGCGCACCGGCTTGTTGTGGATGTCGTACTCAACGGTGACTTGGCTCTTCGCGTCAGGACGCAGTCCTTTGATCGACGGGTTCTTCATGTTTCGCACCGCCGCGTGCTTGGCGACCATGTCGTGTGACAGGTCGATGGGCAACGGCATGAGGTCGGGCGTTTCCCTGCACGCAAAGCCGAACATCAGGCCCTGGTCGCCAGCGCCTTGTTCCTTGTCGACACCCGAGCCTTCGCTGACACCCTGACTGATGTCGGCCGACTGGCTGTGGATGGTGCGGATGACGCCGCAGTTATCTGCGTCGAACTGCATACCGATGTCGCCGGTGTACCCGATCATGCGGATCGTTTCGCGGATGTTTTCTTCGATGTTACCCAGTGCCAGCTTCGCCTTGTCGTTGTGCACGGTGATCTCGCCGCCGACCATGACCAGGCCGGTGGTCACAAAAGTTTCGCAAGCGACGCGTGCCATGGGGTCGTAGGTGAGCAGCGTGTCGAGGACGGTGTCGCTGACCTGATCGGCGACCTTATCAGGGTGTCCCATCGAGACGGATTCGCTGGTGAAGAAGTAGTTTTCGTGAGGCTGTGCCATGGGGTGGGTTTCCAATGTTGCGGTCGTATTCGACGCTGATAAGTGATCATTGCACTCGCTTCCTTGCGCAGTGCGGGGCGGTATTGTGACGCGAGATGGGGCTGTTGACAAATAAACCTGCGGACAAAGCGTAATCCAGCGATATCGCAGCCGTCTATGTTCCCCTGTGGCCGATGGTTCCAGGGCCCACCTTTTTAGATGGTCGGCGTCCTTTCGCGTTCACGTAGAAACCATTTTCGGAGACGGTCATGTCACGCAAGACGACCGCGGCCCTCGTTGCCGCGCTGGGTATCAATTTCGCGCTCGCTGGCGGGGCACTCATGCTCGCCAACCTCAACAAACCAACCGCGTTTGACTTGGAGACGGATTTCGCCGCCGGCCCAAGTGATCTGACCCAAGTCGCCGGCAGGGCGGTCAAGTCCGAAGCAGGCGAGCTGGCGATCCCGCTCAAGGCCGCGCAGTTGGGCGGTAACACCCGGATTGTCTTCACCTGTGGCAAAGACACGGGCGGGGGCACGCGCGAGGTCCACGAAGGCACATGGGATCAAATCACCGGCGGGATCCTCTATGACGCTGAAAAACAAGTCCTGCACGCCGTCGAAGCGATCTTCGACACGCGTTCGCTGCGAACCGATGCTCAGGGGCTGACCAATACGGTCACAGTCAAAGAACAATGGTTCGATATTGACAACCACCCGCTGGCAACCTTTGTTTGCGATACGGTTCAGCCTGGTAATGCTGCTACGCCGTCGCATACGCACGACCTGATCGGCCGCTTCACGCTGAACGGGATCACCAAGCCGATCACCATTCCTGCAAAGCTCACATTCTCGGGCCAGTCAATCACGCTTGATGCGGCGTTTTCCATCCTCCGGTCAGACTTTGGCGTCGAGAAGCGATCGAGCAGCGTCGCCGGGACGCTTGGTGGTGTGGTGACGACGGTCGATGATGTGGTCGAGTTGACCGTACGTGTCAACGCTTCGCCCGATCCCATGTCGGTCCTCAGCGAGTTGGCGCAGCTTGTCGAATCTCAGCAGGAGGCCATGCGTATTGCCGGAGAAGAGCGTAAGCGACTCGAAACCCTGTTCCGAAAGGTCGAACTCCTTGAGCAGGCGACCGAACGGCTGGCGTCCTCGGGCATCAAGACGCCGCAAGATGTCGACAGCGAGTCACTGCCCGCGGATTTTGTCGACCACTCTCGCGGTTACGACAAAAACTACCCGTTCAAGATGCTGCTGATTCAAGGAGACCAGGCCAAGGGTATTGCTCCGTTTTATATGAGCGAACACGAGGTCGTCTGGGGCATGTTCGATAAATGGATGGAGGCAGGTGACCTCGACGGCAGGCCCGCCGCGGAACTCGCCGAGATGCGCGTGAACGGACTACGGCCGACACCCTTGTATGGCGACCCTTCCATCACCGTACAACTCAACGACAAGGACAACCCCGTGATGGGTGTCTCTCAACTCACCGCGATGGGCTATTGCAAGTGGCTTAGCGAACAGACCGGCCGGAAGTATCGTTTACCGACGATTGAGGAATGGAACTACGCACTCGAAGTCGGCGGCGGGGTCGGCGGTAACCTTGATGCGATCGCCTGGCACGCAAAGAATTCGCCAAAGGATATTTACAAAAAAATATTGAGCAGCCCGGTCAAAACAAAGCAGCCGAATCGGTTGGGACTCTACGACATGATCGGCAGTGTCGCGGAGTGGGTTACGAATACCGGAACAGACCGAGTCGTTGTCGGCGGATCGATCTTCACCGAGCCGGACGCGCTGACTGCGGATTGGAAGAAAGTCGAGAATCTGGATGTGTGGAGCGAGAGCTATCCGAACGATCCCAAGAGCCGGTTCTGGTACAGCGACTTTTATGTCACGGGTATCCGGTTGATTTGCGAGCCAGCGAGTGTGGTGGCGAACCCGCCAGGTGAATAGTGAGAGATGGTTTGCGCGGCAAGCCGCGGCGCTTCATGGGGGCGGTTACGTTTCATCATGAAGCGCCGCGGCTTGCCGGGCGAAACGACCATCAATGTCCGCCGCCGCCTTGCCCCGCCAGTCCGAGTTTCCGCAGCATCGGTCCCATCGTGAGTCCGCCGACGAGGATCGAGAACGCGACGACGACGTAGGTCATGGTCAGCACCAATTCGCCGACGTTGTCGTATTGCGATTGCTGGGCGTGTATCTCTTCTTTGAGCGATAGTGCCAGCGCGACGCTGATGCCGCCGCGGAGGCCGCCCCAGGTCATGACTTTGACCGCGTGGGGTGTGAACGCCTTGCCCGTGGCTTTTTTCAGCAATTGCAACACCGATCCAACCGAGATGAACCGCGCAAAGAGCGCCGCGGGGATCGCCAGCGCCCCGGCCAGAAGGTACTGGCCCTTGAACGAGAGGATGAGCACCTCCAAGCCGATCAGCACGAACAGCACGGCATTGAGTAGTTCGTCAACGAGTTCCCAGAACGTGTCCAGGTGCTCGCGGGTCTTTTCGGACATCGCTAGCGTTCGGCCGTGGTTGCCGAGGATCAGCCCGGCGACGACCATCGCCAGCGGCCCGGACAGGTGCAACTTCATCGCCAGCGCATACCCGCCCGTCACGACGGCGAGCGAGAGCAGAATCTCTGTCGCGTAGTGATCGATGGATCGCAATAGGAAGAACGCGAGTAGGCCGAGCACAAAG
>JARFRI010000286.1 GCA_029287335.1 Phycisphaera sp.
TGACCTGCTGGTCGAAATCAAAGAATACAATATTCGAACGCTAGTTGATGCTTATGATGCTCACGGTACGAAGGATCCATCTTGGGACAAAGATGCAAGAGAGTTTCTGACCTACTACGCATATGGATTTACATACAACGCAAGTTTTCCAAGCATCTACATCAGCGAAGAACTTAAGAAAGCCAATGAAAAATTTAGACCCCTTGATGAATTGAGTCGCCTACTAGAGAAGTCGGGGTGTAACGACCCCATGGTTCTGTACCTGATTGGCGTCAGATATGAGGATACGGGAAGAGACCTGATTGCGAAGGCATTATACACACGATCTCATCAGGGCTTTACAAATTCAGGCTATGCCGAGTCACGTAAGTTCTACTGTATTAGAAGACTTGTCGATATCACAGAAAAGGCTAAACAAACACCGATACTTAAAACACAGCGAAAGCAGTGGATTGAGGACTACGATCGCATTGCTATTGACATGCTTCAGTACGCAACAAGTGAAGACTCCTTCGCAATACGCGATACTATCGTTAGCAGCTTTGTTGACCATGTCGCTTCTAAAAAGGATATTCATGGCCCTCCAGATGCTCATTTAGTAAGACTAAAAAAATATATCGATATGATTGAGCCTTTGAAAGAAGATCACGAATGGGTCTACCACACAACCAAAGGCATTCTCTTAGGTGACTACGGATGGACGCATCGCGGAACTGGATTTGCAAACACGGTTGGACCGGAGGGGTGGCGCAGTTTCGAGGAATATTTGGTTCAGTCGCGTGAGTCACTCAAGATGGCATGGGCGATTGAGCCGAGTTCGTTGATTGCGAACGAAATGATATCGATTGCAATGGCAGGGCACGCGGCCAATGGTGAGACTGAGCGGATTTGGTTTGAACGTGCGATTGAAATTATGTTCGACGACTTGGATGCTTGGGGCAAGATGATGCGCGCCTCTCGGCCCCGCTGGGGAGGTTCGCACAAGCAGATGTTTGAGCTTGCTATTGAAGCGGTCAACACCGGTCGATTTGATACCGCTTTGCCGTACCGCGGCGCGATGTATCTTGAAGAAATCGAGAAAGAAAGAGGCGATGCTCACTTCTGGTCTCACCCCAAAGCGGTTGATGCGATGGAGCGACTTGCGATTGGGATGCAGACTAATGAGTTGCGGCAAAACGAGCCCGAGGGTTGGTTCACTCTGCTTCGAAGCGCTTACATGTGGAAAGGGCGTGCTTATGCCCGAGCCCTACAGGCACTGAATGAAATAGGTGAACTCTCTCAAGAGCAAGAGGTATTAGCGGGCCAAGCATACAAGCGTATAAACGGCGATTACCTGCAAGCATTAGGAGAAATACATGCTTTTACATCGCCTCATGCCAGTGAGATCATGAGCGCAATGCAAGCGTACACTCAAGGCAATTTAGATGACGCCAAAATCATGTTTGACGCGATTCTTGCAGGCGGTGATGGCCTACATCCCAAAGCAAAGGAGATGATCCGGGTTAAGCTCAACGGTGTAACCTTCCAGAAAGAGTTTGCTTCAGGTAAGTGGGTGCGACTCGATGCAAATAAAGATGCGCTACTTAATTGGCAGCCTGTGCATGGTCAATGGGAAGTTGACGATCACGCCAGACTGATTTCTACTGGCGGTGAGCTAGGTTTAGAGGCGATTTTTAGACACCCTATCCAAGGTCCATGGGAGTTTATCTTTGAGATGGAGATTATCGAGAAGCAAGACGAAGTCTGGGCTAATGGTGGCGTCATCGCTCGTGTTCAAAATGAACATGAGCTCCAAGCATTCTGGGTTTTCCCGTTAGATAAGCAGACTGCTGAAGAGTGGGGTGGATGGGATTTGCGTAAATCAATGGATTTTATTAATGAGCACGGCAAAAACACAATCAAAATCCGCCAAGACAAAAGCGATGTCCTAGTGTTCTTTATTAATGGCAAAAGGGTATGGAGATATAGCGATCACGCACCTCGAGCGCTCCGGCAGTTTGGTTTATCAACTGTATATAAACAGATGGGGCAGGCAAGGGCTGTCCCAGAGGGCATCGCTCAGATCAAAGTACGATACAGCAATATCCGAATTCGAAGTTTGCCGAAGGAGTGATCCTTAACGATCGTGCTTTTTAATTGGTGCTCTACCTGTAAAATCATAGATAAATCAAGATTACTATGTCCTAATATATCGTGTGCCGCTATAGGTGCCGAGTAAGCCATTAGATGATCGAGCCCCAGCCTTCATATCAAAGCTCCGCCGCGATTGGGTTTTTATTATGATTTAGAGATGAAAATATTTTTCTCACTTGTGGTTTGTCTTATTGCAACAACTGCGATGGCCAAGCAGCCACCCAACGTGCTGCTGATCATGGTTGATGATCTCAAGCCAGTGTTAGGTTGTTACGGCGACGAATTGGCGAAGACGCAAGGGATTGATCGACTCGCCGAGCGTGGGGTGCGGTTTGATCTGGCGTATTGCAATCAGGCGGTGTGCGCCCCTTCACGCTTTAATTTGATGCTCGGTAGCCTCTCGACTTCCAGCGGGCTTTACGGGCTTTGGGACTCATTGCGTGCAACCCATCCCGATGCGGTCACGCTACCACAGCACTTCAAGAAGCACGGCGGACATACCACCGTTTCCATCGGCAAGGTCTATCACGTCGGGCACGGCAACAAGGGCGATGATGCATCATTCGATCACGTCCACAAGGACAAGGTTGTTGAGTATTTGCTGCCTTCTAGTCAGGAGGCGGATATCAGTAAGGAAGAGGTCTTCTTCGAGCTTGAGCACTTAACGCGTGAGGAAGAAAAAGCCTTTTTGAAGGGCAAGAAGATCGGTCGAGGCGCGGCGATCGAGATGGCCGACGTTGAAGACAATGCCTATGCCGACGGACGTACCGCAGAGCGAACGATCGATTACCTCAAGCAATTCAAGGCTTCAGGCAAGCCGTTCTTCATCTGCGCGGGTTTTGCCAGGCCGCACCTGCCTTTCTCGGCACCGAAGAATTACTTCGATATGCACGCGGTCGAAGACTTTGAATTGCCCGACGTGCGTGAGGCACCGAAAGGCAGCCCCGACTATGCGCTGAGGGTCAAGTTTGGCGAAGTAAAAAATTACTTCCCGTTCAACGAACGGTTTGACGAGGATCAGTTTCAGCGCGAAGTGATCCGTGCTTACTACGCCAGCACGAGCTACATGTCGGCACAGGTTGGCAAGGTTCTGGATGCGCTCGAAGAGACCGGTTTAGATGAGAACACGATCGTCGTGCTGTGGGGCGACCATGGATGGCATTTGGGTACACACAACCGTTTCAGTAAGCACGACAACTTCGAGCAAGCGACCCGCATCCCGTTGATCATCGCCGGGCCGGGTGTCGAATCGAACGTATCGTCGCGTCAACTCGCTTCAACGGTTGATCTGTACCCGACACTTGCGGACCTTGCGGGCTTGCCTAAGCCGGATGGACCGCAGCCGATCGACCGGCTGAGCCTTGTGCCCGTGTTGCGTGACCCGGCCGAGCGTGTGCGTGATCATATCACGCACTGCTATCCGCGATTAAATGGAAAGCATTTTGGCTGGGCGGTGCGGAACGAACGCTACCGAATGGTCCAGTGGGGCAACCCGACCAAGCCTGAGTCGTGGGTGTACGAACTGTACGACTATGAAACCGATCCGATCGAGAAGAAGAATATTGCTGATCAGCATCCGGAAATCATCGAAGCGATGCGCAAGAAGTTTGACGCATATCCAGCGCCGGTCTTGAAAAAGCACTGGCCCTAAGTCACATGAGCAGGGAGGCCGACCGCATTGATCAGTCGATCGATTTCGTTGTCCGCCAGGTCTGTCCGCAGGCTGAGTCGGACACGGCATTGCCCCGGGGCGACGGTAGGCGGGCGGATCGCGGGAGCGAAGATGCCAGCATCTAAGAGCTTGGCTTGGAGTTGCAGCCCAGTTCGCTCGTCGCCAACGATTAGCGGGACGATCGGTGTTGGCTGTGTGCTATCGATGATTGGCCAACCCGCTTCGCGAAGACTTTGCCGCAGACGGCTGCCCAAGTGAGCGAGTCGCTCGCGACGCTCTGGCTCATCACGTATCACATCCAGCGCGGCACCAATCGCTGCGACTTGAGCTGGCGGGACCGCAGTGGAGTAGATGAAGGGGCGGGCTTTGTTGATGATGAGGTCGATGATGGGTTTTGCGGCGGTGATGATTCCGCCGAGGCTGCCCAGGGCTTTGCTGGCGGTGGAGACGACGATGCCGCCGGTGCCGCAGGTGTAGATGCGCTCGGCAACGCCTTGTGCTGAGGCCAGGCCGCTACCGTCGGGGCCGAGGACGCCTGTGCCATGGGCTTCGTCGATGATGAGCGAGGCGTCGTAGTGGTCAGCGAGTTCGCATAAGGCAGGCAGGTCCGCGCAGTCGCCATCCATCGAGAAGACGCTGTCGGTGACGAGGAAGCGCCGGCCGGTTGGATGGCGCTGCATTAGTTGCTCCGCCCGCTGTAGATCAAGGTGGGGGAAGGTACGCAACTGGGCGTCACTGGCCCGCGCCGCATCGATCAGGCTCGCGTGGACGAGTTTGTCCATCACGATCAAGTCGCCCGACCCGGCCAACGTCGTGAGAACGGCAAGGTTGGCGGTGTAGCCGGTCGCTAAGAGCAGTGCTGCCTCGGCGTGTTTGAACTTCGCAAAACGCTGCTCGACTTCTTCGTGGATCGGATGCGTGCCGGAGACGAGACGGGACGCGCCCGAACCGACGCCGTAGCGCTGCGTTGCTTGAACTGCCGCTTGGATCAACTTGGGGTGTTGGCTCAAGCCGAGGTAGTCGTTGCTCGCGAGGTTGAGCAACTCGCGGCCATCCATACGGACCGTCCGCCCCTGCGGCTCAACGGCTTGCAACTGACGCAGTCGATTGGCTTGTCCGAGTTCGCGGAGGGTTTGCGCGCTGGTATCTGCTAACCGTTCCGCAGATGGAACGATTGGGTCGGGTGCAGGGTTGTCGTTGGTTGAAACTGGCACGGGCCGATCAGGCGCTTGGGGTGTCGGGCTCGAGGTCGGCGGGGTTGTCGCCGTCCGGTGCGGGCTCGCTGAGGGTCTGTTTCATCAGCCGACCGACCTTGAACTTGACGGTGCGCTTGGGCGGGACCTCGACGGGTTGCAGGGTGCGCGGGTTCTGTGCCATGCGTGCGCGGCGTTGTTTGATCTCGAAGACGCCGAAGTCGCGAAACTCCAGGCGGTTGCCTTTGCCCAGTTCGACCACGATGGAATCGAGGAAGCTTTGGACGACCTTCTTCACCACGACGCGCTTCTCGCCTGTGGCCTCGGAGATATTGTCAATCAGTTCTTTTTTGGTAACGGTCGACATGAGGTTGACCTTGAAGGTTTATTGGCGAGAGTTGCCATAGGGATACAAGTCTAGAACATGATTCACAGAGGCCGGATTGGCTCTAGATGGGGCAGGCCATCAACTGAATGGAGTATGACACTCCTGAATCGGCCAGTCAAGCGGCAAGTTGTGATTAGATCAAGCATTAGCGCAATTGAAGACTGCTGGATGACGGGTGGGATTACGCCTGAATCTTGTTTTTTAGGTCGTCAAGGCTGATCTTGGTGCTTTTGATCGGAAAACCAGCCAAGTCTTGGCACCGCAATGCTTTAACCGATTTTTAGCCATGTTTGCGGCCGCGAATCCTCGGGCATACGATCCGTGTATGGCGATTGACCCCGAACAACTCGCGATCGTGTACTACCCGCACGACGTCCTGCGTCAGAAGGCCCAGCCGATCCCGGCGGTTACCGATGAGATCAAGGCGGTCGCGCACAAGATGATCGAACTGATGCACCAGGCACCGGGCGTCGGCCTCGCAGCGCCACAGGTCGGCCTGCCCTGGCGGATGTTCGTGGCCAACCCGACCGGCGAACCCGGCGACGACCGTGTCTATATCAACCCCGAGTTGAGTGGCGCGGCTGGCGGGAACGCGGCACGCGACGAGGGGTGCTTGTCGCTGCCGGGCATCACGGTCGAGGTGACTCGCCCATCGGCGATCACGATCTCTGCGACCAATCAGGATGGTGAGCCCTTCGAGGACTCGGCCGACGACCTGCTCGCGCGTATCTGGCAGCACGAGTACGACCACCTCGATGGCGTCCTCATCATCGACAAGATGTCGCCTATGGATCGTATGGCCAACAAGCGCGCGATCAAAGAACTTGAAGAGGCGAAGTGATGCGGCTGCTGTTCTTCGGCTCCGGTGCGTTTGGCTTGCCGACGCTGCAATCGCTTTGTGATCAACACGAAGTGGTTGAGGTGATTTCACAGCCCGACAAGCCTGCGGGTCGTAAGCGTGTGGTGACGCCGACGCCGATCGCGCAGTGGGCACTAGAGCAAGGCTACACGGTGCCGCGCGTTGAGAACGTCAACACGCCAGCGTTCGTCGAGCAGATTAAAACCTACAACGCCGATGCGTCAGTGGTGATCGCGTTTGGTCAGAAGCTTGGTCCTGAATTGATCGATGCGATGGGCAAGCTGGCGGTAAACCTGCACGCATCGCTGCTCCCAAAGTATCGCGGCGCGGCACCGATTAACTGGGCGATGATCGACAACGAGCCGGTGACGGGCGTGAGTGTCATCGCGCTGGCCCAACGGATGGATGCGGGTGTGGTGTACGCTACGGCGAGCACACCGATCGATTCCAATGAGACTGCCGGCGAGTTGCATGACCGGCTCAGCGAACTTGGGCCAGCGGTCATCGGTCAAGTGTTGGAACAACTCGCCGAAGACGCGCTCGATCCCATCGAACAAGACGAATCATTGGCGACCAAGGCCCGTAAATTCACTAAAGCGGATGGCACGGTGTCGTTTGATCAGCCCGCCGAACTGGTGCGAGCACGCATCCACGGCCTGACGCCTTGGCCCGGTTGCCGGGTGCGCTGGATCAAAGCGGATGGCGAGGACAAAGGTTTGCTAACGCTTAAACGTGTTATGGATGAACCTCGTGCGACAACTAACGCTGTGGGGACGCTTGACGATCAGCTTCGTGTGCGGTGTTGCGAATGTGCCGTGCGTTTGCTTGAAATCCAAGCCCCCGGCGGCAAGACGATGTCGGCAGAAGACTTCGCGCGCGGCCAAGGATTGGCCGCTGGGGATCGGTTGGAGCCGCTTAGTTAGCCGGCGGGCTTGTCCCGCGGATGATTGGCGTCTGAACCGACCCAGCGGCGGGACAAGCCCGCCGGCTAACAACGGATGTCACGCCTCGGTCAGCTCGCCGATCTCGCGCAGCCGTTTGTAGCGCTTATCCAGCAGGTTCTCTGTCTTGAAGCGTTTCAAGTCGCGCAGCGCGCCGACGAGGTA
>JARFRI010000338.1 GCA_029287335.1 Phycisphaera sp.
GGCAAGAGCGAAGAACAGCTCAAAGACGAGAACATCGACTACAAGAAGGGTGCGTTCCCGTTCATGGCCAACGGCCGAGCACGCGCCAACGACGACACCGAGGGCTGGGTCAAGGTCCTCGCCGACGCAGTGACCGACCGGGTTTTGGGCGTACACATTATCGGCGACAGTGCCGGCGACCTGATCGCGGAGTGTGCCACGGCCATGGCCTTCGCCGCGTCCAGCGAAGACATCGCCCGGGCCTGCCACGCCCACCCGACGCTCAGCGAAGCGGTGAAGGAAGCGGCGTTGGGCGTCGCTGGCCGATCGATCCACATTTAATGCGTGTCGATGACGTGTCTACGACGCGTTTGGAGGCACTTTGTAATCGATGCTTCGTCGAGGCATCCTTAAGGCCTAGGGAGTCAGACCATGACCAGTGAAATCACACGCCGAGGGGTACTCTTGAGCGGGGCGGTTGCGTCGGCCGCGATGCTGGGGGCAAGCACCGTTTCGGCCCAAGAATCCGACGATCCCGTCATCGTGCTCCCAACTATGAAAAACCGCTACCTGCTGTCGTGCAAGCTCGGCATGATCACCAAGAAGGGGCCCGGCGGCGAGGAACTCTCACTGGCCGACCGCCTGACGCTCGCGAAGCAAGCGGGCTTCGATGGTGTCGATCTTGATGAAGCCGGCAACTTCACCCCCGAACAAGCGCGCGCGGCCGTGGCCGAGTCCGGCGTGTTCGTCCACAACGCGATCAATCACGATCACTGGAAAAAGCGTTTCACCAGCGCCAACGAGGCCGACCGCAAGCAGGCACTTAAAAACCTTGAACACTGCATCCGCGTCAGCCACGCCGCCGGTGGCAGCGGCGTCCTCATCGTTGTTGGCAGCGGCAACGATGGCCCGGAAGATGTGATCGTCGAGCGCTCGATCGCCGCGATCAAAAAAGCCATCCCACTCGCCGCAGCGCTGGGCCAACGCATCCTCTTTGAGAACGTCTGGAGCAAGATGTTCTACGACCACGACGCGGGTCCGGAGCAGTCCGCCGACCGCTGGGCCGCCTTCGTCGATGCCTTCGACAGCCCGTGGGTCGGGATGTACCACGACATCGGCAATCACTGGAAGTACGGCAACCCCGGCGACTGGATCCGCACCTTCGGCCCGCGAGCGGTCAAATTCGATATGAAGGGGTTCAGCCGAGCCAAAAACGCCTGGGCAGATATCGGCGAGGGTGATCTCCCGTGGGACGATGTGCGTAAGGCTTTGGACGAGGTCGGATTCACTGGCTGGTTCACCGCAGAGACCGGCGGCGGGGGGCTGGACCGGCTTAAGACCGTCCGCCAGCAGATGGCCCAGGTGCTGGGCGTAGGATGATAAACTATTGAACTCTATTTCAGAGGGAGGGCGTGGCAGACCATTGCCATGCAAGCAACCAGGGCATTTCAGGCCCGCTAATAAGGACTCGATTTGATGAGCGATACGAAATTACACGAACTGTCCCGCCGATCCTTTGTAAAGACCGGCGCTGCTGGCCTGGCCGCAACGGCTGCCGCGGCAAACCTCGGGCTGCTGAGCTCCACTGCCTTTGCACAGTCCGGCGACAAGGTCCTGGGTCTGGGCATCGTCGGCTGCGGCGGACGCGGCACCGGCGCACTAGGCAACTGTCTCAAGGCCGCTGAAGAGCTGGGCCTAAAGGTCAAGCTCGTCGCCGTCGCGGACATCGCTGCCGACCGCACCGAGCGCACCAAGAAAGCCATCGAGTCCTCTTGGGGCGCCAAGGGTGGCTATGGCGTCACCGACGAGACCACCTTCGTCGGCATGGACGCTTACAAGAAGCTCTGTGCCCACCCCGATGTCGACATCGTCGTGCAGACCACCCCGCCCGGCCTCCGCTATCTCACCCTGCGTGAAGCGGTCAACAACGGCAAACACTCCTTCGTCGAAAAGCCCGTCTGCGTCGATTCCGACACCTACCGCCACGTCATCGCCTCCGGTGAGATCGCGAAGCAAAACGGCTTGGCCATCGTCACCGGCACCCAGTACCGCCGCGAAAACTCCTACGCCGACGCCATCAAGCACCTGCAAGACGGCGTCATCGGCGACATCACCGCCAGCTACCAGTACTACTGCTCCTCGACGCAGTGGCACCTGGGCGATGGCGGCGAAACCAAGTGGGACCCGATGACCTACCAGATGCGAAACTGGCCCTACTTCCCCTGGCTGTCGGGCGACCTCATCGCTGAGCAGTCCATCCACAACATCGATGCCATCAACTGGTCCATGGGCGGACCGCCGATCAAGGCCTATGCCTCCGGCGGACGCATCGCGCGGACACAGCCCGAGTACGGCACGATCTACGACCACTTCGATGTCCACTTCGAATGGGAAAACGGCGTGAAGTCCGCCTTCATGGGCCGGCACTTCGAAGGCGCGACCAACAAGGTCGAGAACCGATGGATCGGCACCAAGGGCACCATGGACCTGCGACCCAACCCCGGCCGAACCGCATGGATCGCCCGAGGCCACGACGGCACGACCGTTCTCGCACGCAACACCGGCCGAGAGGACAACAACCAGCCCTACGTCGAAGAGCACAAGGCCCTGATCGCTGGCATCACCAACAACGCCCCGATCATGGAGATCCAGGGCGTCGCCGACTCGTCGCTGACCTGTATCCTCGGCCGAGAAGCCGCGTATTCCGGCAAGGAACTCGAGTTCAAGTTCCTCGCGGAAACCGCCAAGCTCAAGCTCCGCCCCGAAGGCATGGACGACGGCCCCAAGGCCGGCCCAGCCAACCTGCCCTACCCCGATGTCCGCAAGCCCGGCTCCTACAAAGTCGTGTAGGCATACGACCCACAATGCAAACAAAAAAGAAGCCCACGCTGTCCCAGCGTGGGCTTTCTTTTAGCTTCGATAAATGCAACCCATCACACCTCAAAATCATCCGCCTTGCGGTAGGCGGCGATGCATTTCTTTTCGCCTTCGATGCCGCCGACGCTGTGGCCGTGCTCCATGCCGATGACGCCTTCGTAGCCCTTCTTGTAGAGGTGCTTGAAGATGTTCTGGTAATTGATCTCGCCGGAGTACGGCTCTTTGCGACCCGGGTTGTCGCCGACCTGGAAGTAGGCGATCTCGTCCCAGGCCATATCGATGTTGGGGATGAGGTTGCCTTCGGAAATCTGCTGGTGGTACAGGTCGTCGAGGATCTTGCAGCTCGGGCTGTTGACGCCTCGACAGATCATGTACGACTGGGGGATCTGCTGCAGGAACAAGCCGGGGTGGTTGGCCCACCAGTTCAAAGGCTCGAGCACCATGACCAGGCCGGTTGTTTCGCAGACTTCGGACAGCGCCCGCAGGTTGTCGATGACGTTGGCGGTCTGGTAGTCCATGTGCATTTTTTGCGTGACTTTGCCCGGCACGACGGTGGTCCACTTTGCGCCGACGCGCTTGGCGACATCGAGCATCTCGGTCATGCGGCTGGTGAGCTTGTCGCGCGTGTCCTTGTCGGCGCTCGGGGCCATGTCGGCAGAGACCGAGACGAACACACCCATCGTCATGCCGTTGTCAGCCAGCTTCTTGCCGATTTTTTCTTGCATCTCTGGCTTCTGACGCGGCAAGCCGTTGTCTTCCCAGCCGGTGAAGCCTTGGTCGGCGGCGAACTGGATCTGGTCCAGGTAGTCGTTGCCGGCGTGGGCCTTGAACTGGCCGGGGCTGGGGGCGTACTTGAGCTTGAACTTGCCGCCGTGGTCCTTGGCCTTGTCGGCATGGTCGTCGGCGACTGCAGCGGTGGTCGCGGCGAGTGCTGCGGCAGCGGCTGCGCCAGTGGTCAGGAATTCGCGTCGTTTCATGGGGGTGGTCCTTCGTGTTTCAGGTCGTGTGAAATTGGTTGGTGTGTAGCGGGCGACGCACAGCGTCCCGTTGGCTTGATTCTTCACGATTCGCACGGGACGCCGCGCGTCGCCCGCTACACGTTAAGGAATCAATGATGCCGTGTGCATTACGCCGGCGCTTCTTCGGGCAGGGCCTCGGCCGCTTCGGTGACGCCGACGTCATCGCGTTTGACCTTGTCCCAGAAGAAGACGGTGAAGATGACCAGGATGGCCAGCGCCATGCCCGCAGGGAAATACCAGTAATTTTTCCACTCGGTCATGGTCGTGCTGATGAGCGTTGGGTCGATGCCCTCGGGGTATCCCTTGCCGAACATGCCGAGCATTTGTTCGATGAAGCTCGGCGCCTCCGCGCCGACGTTGGCTTGCTTGATGGCTTCGACCAGTTCGCCCGAAGGCGCGACGCCATAGGTCGTGCCATCGACGACAGCGGTGTTGGGCAGTTTCGGCCCGCCAAATGGCAGCGAGCCGCCAAAGGCCATGCGGAAGCCGATGAACATCCCCAGGCCCTGGGTGAGGAAGACCAGCAGGGATTGTGCCTGTCCACGGATTTCGGCGGGTGCTTTTTTGTCGGTGTAAATGAAGCCGGTGACAAAGAAGAAGTCGTAGCAGATGCCGTGCAGCGCGACGCCCAGGAGCAGCATCCACATGACTTGGTCGGGCGCGCCCATGGCAAAGAGCGCGTATCGCGCGACCCAGCAGGCCATGCCGATCATGAGCATGACCTTGACGCCGAGCTTACGGAAGAAGAACGGGATCAGGAGCATGAAGAAGATCTCGGACATTTGCCCGAGTGTCATCGCGGAGGCGGACTGGGTGAAGCCCGCCGCGCCGAGGAACGGCGCGGTCTGTGCGTAGTAGTAGGCCAGCGGGATACAGATCAGGAACGAGCAGACCGAGAAGACGAGGAAGGGCGGCTGCTTGAGCAGCTTGAACGCGTCGAGCATCAGCAGCGAGCCGATGTTGACCGGCGTGCCCTTGGCCGGGGGCGGGGTGGTCGGGAGGGTGAACACGTACAGGCCAAGCGCCAAGCTACTGACCGCGCCGACCCAGAAAATATTGAGTGAGGCGGACCAGCCCGCGATGCCCACGCCCAGACCGGCGACGATCCAGCCGATGGTGCCCCACACGCGGGCTTTGGGAAACAGCTCTTGGGGCAGGTGTGTGAACACGATCGAGTTGCCCAGGCCAAGCGTCGGCATGTAGCAGAGCATGTACGCGATCATGAGCCAGACGATGAGTCCGCCCTGATCTGCGCCTTGCGGCGCGAGGACCGCGACGACGCACATGATCACGCCGCCGATGAGCATGAGCACGCCGAAGACTTTTTCGGACGGGAACAAGCGGTCGGCAATCAGGCCAAGAAACAGCGGGGCGAAGATCGCCGCGATCGGAGCGCTCTCGTAGGCCCCGCCGATAAAGTCGCCCAGTCCGTTGGAGCCCATGGCCAGGCCGAGCGTTGCGAACCACGACCCCCAGACAAAGAACTGCAAAAACATCATGACGCTCAGTCGGCTGAGCACGGCTTGGGGTTTCGTATCAAGGCTGGACATGTTGCGTGGCTCCTGAATGGTTCGTTGAGGGATGAATCCCTCCTTCGGCGATGAATATAGCCCAACTCGTGGCTTGGCGTGGTCGTTGTGTGACGCCTGTGCCGGTTGTAACGGTCGCGATTAGTTGGCGAATCGACTCACTTCGCTGGCAGGAATGTGCGATAATGAATAAGGTCTAACCATTGGCCGGTATCGATCGCCGGCCGCCCACCTGTTTAAGCCCGAGCAAGGCCCACACGCCTCACCGCCCGGCAACAAGCCCACCAAGCGTCATGAGTGACTTTAACGTCAGTTCCGAAGGAGCCACCGCTGGCCTGGCTTCGGTCCTCGCGGGCCTGACCCGCCTGCTCAGCAATGACGACCGCAAGCTCGACGAAACGTTCCAAGCCTTCCTCCGGCTCGGCTGCCAACGCCTGAGCCTGGATTTCGGCGTCCTTGCTCATGTCCAAGACCAGTCCTACGAAGTGCGATCGCTTTATGCGATGTCCAGCACCACGCTGCGCCACGGCCAAGTCCTCGCAACAGAACAGACCTACTGTGAAAAGACACTCGAACAAGACAAGACCTTCTCGGTCAGCCACGCGGCCCACACGCCCTTGGCGACGCACCCGGGCTACCACGCCTTTGGCTACGAGTCGTACATCGGCACGCCGATCCGCCTGCACGGCAAGGTCTGGGGCACGCTCAGCTTCGCCAGCCAGGACACCCTTGGCCGAGGCTTTGACCCGCAGGACCGCGACATCGTCGAGCTGCTCGCGACGCTCATTGCCGGGGAGTTGGAACGGTACGAATTAGCCAAGCAGGCTGGCCAATCCACTGAAGAAGCTCGGCACGCCCGACGCGAGACACAGGCCGTGCTCGACCGCCTGCCCGCTTTTGTTTGGCGCAAAGACCTGGACGGCAACATCCTTCAGGCCAACGCCGCCGCCGCCAAACTCGCCAAGCTCAGCCCCGACGACATGGTCGGCAAGCAACTGACTGACCTGTACCCCAAAGACCTCGTCCAACTCATCGAGCGCAACGACCAGGACCTCATCGAATCGGGCAAGCCCAGGCTCGGCGTTGTTGAATCCTTCTTTGGTAAGCACGACAAGCCGCACTACGTCCAGACCGACAAGATGCCGACGACCAACCTCGACGGAGAGGTCGATGGCATTGTCGTGGTGTCGACGGATATCACCCACCTCAAGCGAGCGGAGTGGGAACTGCGATCGATGAACGTGCGGTTCAGCGCGTTCATGCGTAACTCGCCAGCGATCCAGTGGGCGGTGGATAGTGATGGTTGTTACGTGTTTATCAACCCGGCGTTTGAGGAGATGATGGGCGTCAAGGCCGAGCACTGCGTTGGGCGAAAGCCTGTTGATGTGCTGCCTTTTCAGGCCGGCCATATTCTGGAATCGATTTCACAGCAGTTGGATGAATCGGGCGAGCAGAGTGCCGAAGCGAAGACGGTGCATGTGGAACTGCCGATCATGGGCTCGGTGATCCCGCTGATGGTGACGCGCTTTGTGTACACCGACATGAAGGGCGAGACGTACGTCGGCGGCTCGGCGATCGACCTGAGCGCGGTCGCGATGGTGCAGCGTGAATTGGCACAGCGCAACAAGGACCTCAAGTCGCTGTTGTATGTGATCTCGCACGACCTTCGTGAGCCGTTGCGTGCGATCCGGAACTTCTCGAGTTTGGTCGTCGAGCGCGAGATGGAGGGCCTGCAGGATTCGAGCAAGGACATGCTGGGCCGAGTGGTGCGCGGTGCCGAGCGGCTGGATCAGTTGCTGGCGGATGTGTTGACGTTGTCGCGTGCCCAGCGTGCCGAGCCCGCGACGGGCAGCGTGTCCAGCAGCAGGATCGTGAAGGAAGTGCTCAGCGATCTGCAAGCAACGATCGATCAGACTTCGGCGAAGATCGACGTCGAAGGCGACCTGCCGGATTTGAAAGTCGATGTGTTCTGGCTTCGGCAAGCGGTCCACAACCTGGTGTCCAACGCGCTGAAATTCACCCAGCCTGGTGAGGCGCCTCAGATTGCGATCCGGCCTTACGAGACCGGGTCTACTGAGGATGATGGCCTGGGTGAGTCCGGTAATCCTTTGTCGGGTCTGATGGTTGAAGACCGCGGGCCGGGCGTTGAGGACCATCAGCGAGAAAGAATTTTCGGTCTTTTTCAGCGGGGGGTCAGCCGGGACGTTCCGGGCACTGGCGCGGGTCTGGCGATCGTGGCGCAGGTTGCTGAGCGATACGACGGCCGGATCTGGGTTGAAAACCGCGAAGACGGCGGGGCTCGTTTTATCCTCGCTTTCTAAGCGATAGGCTGGTTTTTGCTTTCTCTCCTCGTGCCGATGATACGTTTGCACGGCTAAGTTTTTAGAAGTTGATGCCGATGACTCGATAGAGTTAATGGTTCGTTATTGCTGCGATATGCCCTTTCTTATTATTGATTCATTACTAACTTATTGGACCTAATGATTCTGTTTAAATCTAACTCACTTAGCTACTGACAGTGCGGTATTTCGTTGAAAAAGTTGGTTTTTAGCACCTATTCGCTATGGCGAAGTGTCTTTCATAGGTCATAATGATCTGTAATCAAAGCCGCACGTTGTGGCAAGGGAGGCCCAGCAGTATGCCAAACTCCGAAACTAGAATCTTACTTGTAGACGACAGCGACGACGACATTTTCCTTGTGCGCGAAGCATTTAAGGAATCGGGCGTTGCCCACCGTCTCGATGCAATCTCCGATGGGGAGGCCGCATTAAGCTTCCTCCGCGAAGATGGCAATCGGCCTGACGTGGTGTTGCTCGACATCAACATGCCACGCTTCAGCGGCTTCGATGTCCTCGAGTGGGTTCAGTCTGATCCTTCTTTGCGGGATATCCCGATCGTGATGCTCACGACCAGTGAGCAGCCCGAAGACGTCCGCCGGGCAACCGAAGGCGGGGCTCGGGACTACTTCCGCAAGCCGGTCGAGTTCAGCGGGCTGCGTGAGTTGGCGTGCAGTGTCCTGGATCGCTGGGGGCAGGACCGAAGTGCTGGCCGTGAGATCACCGACGACGCTGGCACGTCTGACGGCGACACATCCGCCTAGACCGACTGACACGATCACCCTGTCTCATCTGCCACGGTCGCGGGCACGAGCCGTTGTTTTTTCGTAGCTGCAGGATCGACGCAGATGAAATTCTGGCCTATTCTGTAGTTGCTAAATGATCGCGTTTCAGCGTATCATCACTCCGATACGAATCCTTGAATAACGACGAGTGCCATGCCCAACACTATCCCTGTCTTGATGATTGACGACAACGAGGACGATATCGTTCTTCTTCGCGAACGCTTGGCGGAGTTGCCCGATGGGCCTTACGAGCTCAGCTCCGAAGTCGACGCGGACAATGCGATCGCTCGCGTGAAACAGACCAACCCCGCGGTGATCTTTCTGGACTACCGGCTGAGCACCACAACGGGTCTTGAAGTCATCCGCGAGATGCGTAAGCTCGGCCTGCTCCAGCCCGTCATCGTGCTCACCGGTCAGGGAGACGAGTACCTCGCCGCAGAGATCACCCGTGCCGGTGCCAATGCATACCTTGTTAAAGACGACATCGCGACGCCGCGCCTGCCCGAAACCATCGAGTACGTGCTCGAAGAAGCCCGCCGAAGCGCGCCCGACCGTGCCGAGCGCTCCGAGACGCTTGCCCGTCTGGACAATCTCACGCCGCGTGAGAACGAAGTGCTCGACGAGATCGTCAACGGCCTGACCAACAAACAGATCGCCGCCAACATGCACCGCTCCATCGAGACCATCAAGGTCCACCGGGCGCACATCATGTCCAAGCTCATGGCCGAGTCCACCGCCGACCTCGTCCGCCGCGTGACCAACGCCCGCGTCGGCAAGTAAGAGCCTGCCCATTCAAGTTAGGAAACAGGTATTGCCGGTTTTTGTCTGATGCGCGTCACATTCCGGGGCCTAAGATGCCTGACGTAATGCACGGGCCTGGTATGGCGTCGCGCCGTTGTACTGCACCGCACAGAAAATAGCTTTTTTGTGTGCTAAGCTTTTATGATCTCGCGTGTTGCAGCGGATTGATTTGCATCGCTTCCTATGGAGTTTGACCTCAAGATGTACAAACGACTTCGAACGCTTTGCTGCATGGTGGGTGCCTTCTGTCTGGGCGGTGCGCTGCTGCTTTGGGCGATGGTTGGCTCCGGCGATGACCCGTCCAATGAGGCCAGGTCTTCCGCGGCAGATGCTCGCGTCCTGGCGGTCGCTGCGGAAGCCAATGCGCCGACTGAGGACAAGATCGACTTTGCCCGCCAGGTGCTGCCGATCCTGTCTAACCACTGCTTTCTCTGTCATGGCCCGGACCAAGACTCCAAAGAAGCGAAGGCCGCGGGCTTCCGACTGGACCTGCGTGAGGAAGCGGTCGACTTCGAGATGATCATCCCCGGCGACCCGGACGCGAGCCCGGTCATCGATGTACTGACCACCAGCAAGGCGTCACGCCGTATGCCGCCGCTGGACTCGGTTAAGAAGCAACTCAAGCCTGAGCAGGTCGAGATACTTCGCAAGTGGATCGAACAGGGTGCCGAGTACACCGACCACTGGGCGTTTGTGAAGCCGGTGAAGCCGGCAGTGCCTGCGCTGCCCACGGGTGTGGATTCGAGTTGGGCGAGCAACGATATCGATCGCTTCATTCTCGCGGACTTATACAAGAACGGCTTGAAGCCAAACGACCCGGCCGACCGCCACCGCTTAATCCGTCGTGTTTATCTGGATGTGATTGGTCTTCCGCCGACGCCCGAGCAGGCCCAGGCGTTTGTGAGTGACCCGTCGCCCGAGGCGTACGAGCGCATCGTCGATGAACTGCTCGCCTCGCCACACTTCGGCGAGCACTGGGCCCGGCAGTGGCTCGACAAGGCACGCTACGCCGACACCAAAGGCTTCGCTGAGGACCGCTACCGCAGCATCTGGCGCTTCCGCGATTACGTGATCGATGCCTACAACCGCGACCTGCCGTTCGATCAGTTCACCATCGAGCAGATCGCTGGCGACCTGCTGCCCGACCCGACCATCGACCAACTCATCGCGACGGGTTTCCACCGCAACACACTGACTAATGATGAGGGCGGCACGGACAACGAAGAGTGGCGGGCCGCAGCGGTGATCGACCGCGTCAACACGACTGGTGAGGTCTGGCTTGGCCTGACGGTGGCCTGCGCCCAGTGCCATACCCACAAGTACGACCCGATTTTCCACGACGAGTACTTCGCGTTCTATTCGTTCTTCAATCAGACCGAAGACAGCGACCGTGGTAACGACGCGCCGTTCATCAAGGCACCGAGTCCGGAGCAGCACGCACAACTCAACACGCTTCAGCAGCAAGCCGACGCGGCCCGCAAAGCACTGGCCGACGCGGGGCAGAAGCCCTTCGTCGCGCCCAAGGACCCCAAGGCGGAGGACGCACCCAAGCCGACGCCCGAGCAGGCGAAGCTGATCGAAGCCGAGAAGCGGTACGCCAGCGACAACAACCGCATCCCGACCACGCTGGTGATGAAGGACCTGCCTGCCGACCAGCAGCGCGAGACGTACCTGTTTAAGGGCGGCAGCTTCCTCGCGCCGGATAAGGAACTTGGCATCATCGAGCCGGGCGTCCCCGCGGCGCTCAACCCGATGCCTGCCGATGCGCCGAAGAACCGCTTGGGCCTGGCGCAGTGGCTGATCCATGAAGACAACCCGCTGACCGCACGCGTCCAAGTCAACCGCATCTGGGAACAGCTCTGGGGCATCGGCCTGGTCGAGACCACCGAAGACTTCGGCTTCCAAGGCAGCTACCCCAGCAACAAAGCATTGCTCGACTACCTCGCGGTGACCTATCAGCAAGACCTTAAGTGGTCGAGCAAGTCGCTGATCAAGATGCTCGTCATGTCGTCCGCATATCGCCAAAGCGCGTTGCACACCGCCGAGAAAAGTGAGATCGATCCGTTCAACCGTTTGATGGCTCGCGGCCCTCGCCTGCGATTGTCTGCCGAGCAGATCCGCGACCAGGCACTCGCCATCGCGGG
>JARFRI010000014.1 GCA_029287335.1 Phycisphaera sp.
TGGGCGTTGTTGGGGTTGGGTGGGTTGTTGATGCTTCGACGCCGATCAGCACCAGGCGCTCGTCGGCGACGCTGATCGAGCAGGGGGTGCATCAAAATATTGGGCGTGTTTGTCGTGCGGATTTGTTCCGCTTTGTTTGCGTTGCTTCGGCGTGACAGCGGCGCGTTTGTGCGCGCGGGGATGTGATTCGCGCTTTCTTGGATGAATCTCTTTTTTCGATTTAGCGCGATGTGGCACCCGTCTGCGAATGACAGATATCCGGGGCGGCGCTTTGCTCTGCACCCGCTTGGGGCGGGTTATGAGAGGCCCAAACACGCGTGTAGAGAGACGATGATTGTTAGCTCTGTGTTAAGATTTGGTTAAATCGTCGATTAGAGGCTGTGAGAGGGGGTCGCTTTTGGGGTGGTTTAGTAGATGTATCGCCGGGGGATGCCGGGGGAGAGTCGGCAGAGCATTTCGTAGGCGTTGGTCTTGGCGATTTTGGCGAGGTTGGTCAGGCTGTTGGGGGCGGCGGCGTCGGGGCTGATGATCTCGGCCCAGGCGTCCAGGAGGAAGCTGTTGTCGGCTTTGACGTCGTCGCAAAGATCGGTCAGGTCAACGACGATCTGGTCCATGGAGACCGAGCCCAGGACTTTGCAGTTGGTGACGGGTTTGGAGCCTCCCTCGGAATCCCGTCTGGGGTGGACGCGGACTTCGGCCTTGTTGGAGAGGGCAACGGGGTAGCCGTCGCCGTGGCCGACGGGGACGATGCCGAGGACGGAATCGCGTTTGAGCTTGTGGGTGGAGCCGTAGGAGACGGGGGTTCGTTTTTTGTAGTGCTGGATGTGGATGACGCGGGAGCACCATCGCACAGCGGGCTGTAGTTGGGGCAGTTGCGAAAGCCAGGGGCCGGGTCCGGGTTCGTCGGGGACCCCGCCGTAGCCGTAGAGCCCGACGCCGAAGCGGACCATGTCGAGGTGTGTTGTGCCGGAGCGGAGGAGTGATTTGGTGTTGGCGGCGTGCCGGATGGCGTCGGGGGGCAGGGCGGGGCCGGCCTCTTTGACGGTGTCGTTGAACTGGTCGAGTTGTTTGAAGGTGAACTCGGGGTTGGTTTCGCTGGAGGCGAAATGGGTGAAGACGCCGGCGATGCGGACGTATTTGTGCGAGTCGGTGGAGCGGAGGACGTCGAGGGCTTGGGCGGGGGATAGGCCCGAGCGTGACATGCCGGTGTCGATGTAGAGGTGGCAGGGGAGCTTGATGCCCAGTTGCTGGCCGATGTGGTTGAGCTCGGCGAGCTGGCGGGTGTCGTGGATGGAGAGGTGGAGTTTTTCGGCGACGGCGTGGCGGTAGAGCCCATCGGTGCGGTTGAGCTGGCGCATGGGCATGAGCACGAGGATGGGCGCGGTCACGGCGTTGGAGATCAGGTGCTCGGCCTCGTCGGGCGAGTAGACGGCGAGCATGTCGACGCCTTGTTTGACCAGGCGGTGTGCGATTTGGACCGAGCCCAGGCCGTAGGCGTCTTTTTTGACGACCGCGCAGAGCATGGTGCGTGCTTGTTCAGCGGGGGGCAGGGGTCGGCCGTGCTCGTCGAGGGTGGAGGCGTGGTCGACGGCCTCTCGGATGGCCAGGAGGTTCTGGTCGATCTTGCGGAGGTCGACTTCGAGCCAGGACAGTTCGCCGAGGCTTGGTGCGTCGAGCTTGACGGGCTTTGAGATCGAGAGTGGGCTGGACATTTGTATCACCAGCGTACTCCTTCTATAGTTTGGTTGTTGACGGTCGCTTTAGGGAAACGAAGCGGCCAGGCCCCGCGGCACGATTGCCGAAGGTGGGGCACCGGTAAGACATCGGCCCTGTGGGGCATGTTTTGCCACTATTGCCGCAAAACCCCTGCCGAATCATGTTTCTATCGGCCTAAGCGAACGACCTTCTATGTCAGACACCCTCCGTACGGATATCACTTTCGACGATCTTGGCCTGCGCGACGATGTCCTGGCGGGCATCAAGTCCTACGGCTTTAAGCACCCCACGGACATCCAGGCCGAGCTGATCCCCGTTGCCTTGGAAGGTAAAGATGTGATCGGCCAGGCGAAGACGGGTACAGGCAAGACTGCGGCGTTTACGCTGCCGATCCTGCATAACGCAGACCCGGATATCAAGGGCCAGGCACTGATTCTGGCACCGACGCGCGAGCTTGCGAATCAGATCGCCAAGGAAATCCAGGACCTTGCCCAGGGGACCAATATCGGCGTGACGTCGATCATTGGTGGCGAGTCGATGAAGGGGCAGCAGGACTCGATGGACAAGGGCGGGCATATTCTGGTTGGCACGCCAGGGCGGGTGATGGACTTGCACAGCCGACGGATGCTGGATTTTTCCAATATCCGCTATGTGGTGCTGGACGAGGTGGACCGGATGCTGGACATCGGTTTCCGCGACGACATCAAGAAGATCCTTGGCAAGATGCGCGGCAGCCATCAGACGATCTTTGTGTCCGCGACGATGGACAAAGAAATTGAGTCCCTGGCCCGTGCGTTTATGCACGAAGACGCGGTGAAGATCACGACCGTCGGCGCGGCGTTGACCGTGTCGATGGTGGATCAGCAGTACCTGTCCGTGGAGCGGTGGGACAAGAAGCAGTTGCTCTTGCACCTGATGCTGCACGAAAAGCCCGACACGACGGTGGTGTTCTGCCGGACGAAGATGACGGTCCGCAAGCTCGCGACCTACCTCAAGGACAAGGGTATCGACGCCCGCGAGATCCACGGCGACCTGCATCAGACCAAGCGCACCAAGGTCATGCAGCAGATGCGCGACAACAAGGTCAGCGTGCTGATCGCGTCGGACCTAGCCGCCCGTGGCCTGGATGTCGAGCACATTACGCATGTGATTAACTACGACCTGCCGGAGGACCCGGAGGTCTATGTCCACCGCATCGGGCGGACCGCGCGGGCGGGGCGGCGCGGCACGGCGTGGACGTTTGTGTCGCCGGACCAGGGCCAGATGCTCAGCGATATCGAGAAGCTCGTAGGCGTGCTGATCGAGCAGAAGGACTACCCGGACTTCAAGCCCGGGCGTGTGCCCGATGATGTGCGGGAAGAGCGTGCGGGGCGTGCGAAGGTGATGGAAGGCAAGTCCACGACCGCCGACCGCGTGGTCAAGCCCGATCACAGCGAGACGAGCATGAGCGATGCAGACCTTAAAGCCATGTTCCCGGATGGCAAAGTGCCCAAGACGATGCCCAAGCGCGGGATTGGTGCGAAGTTCAAACGCCGCGGGCGGTGAGTTCGCATCGCTGACGCACACGACTAAAGTAGCCCAAGCCCACGCCGTCACGGCGTGGGCTTTTTCTTAGGTCCGCCTGCAAGGCATACAACCATACGTGTACGTGACAATCTTCAACACGTATTAATACGTACACCTATTATCGTGATATCGCACGCGATAGCTCGTAAAGCCTTGTAAAATAAGGGAAAAGTGTTTTGTGTTGGTAACCGCTTCCGATACACTTGCGTCATTGCGGTGTGGCGGGCAACGGTTTTGTGGAGCGGCCCGCCTCGCGTTGTTAGCCGGGCGGCGTGCCCGGCGCGCCGTGTGACACGAGGCCTCGTCACGCGAAACTCCGCCATTTCTCCTTTGAAAGGAATTCATCATGTTGAGTTCGAAGTGTTTCCAAGTTGCCTTGCTGGTGATCGCGGCGATCGGTTTGGGCTTTGCCCCGGCCGGTGATGCGATGGCTGGCTCGTGCAAGAACGATCGCTCTTACAGCAGCGATCGTTGGAACAACCGGTCCTACAGCGGATCGAAGCATTACCAGAGCAACTCGCACCGTGACTATTCGCATCGCGATTCGTCACACAGCCGAGTCAAAGCCAGTTACCGCAACGACAACGTTCGGTTCTCGGTAAGTTTTGGATCGCAACGGTCCTATGACACCCATCAGCCGAGGTACCGCAGCAGCACGTCTTGCAGCAACACGGTGGTCTACCACACCCCGCAGCCCAGCGGGTATTGGTCGCGGGTCTATCACAGCCCCGTGTACGAGACGCGCTATGACTCCTGTGGTCGGCCGTACCGGGTCTGTGTCCGGGCCGGCTACTACGAGCGGGTCTGGGTCTCCAACGGCCATCGCTACTAAGCCCGTTTCGTGTTAACTGAGAATTTTCTCCAGCCGCTCCGTGTTTTGTTTCGGCGAACACGGGGCGGCTTTTGGTTTCGGAGCAAAGGCGGCAAGGCATTTAGCCACCGATTTCATAGGTGGTGCCGAGTCAAGGCAAATCAAAACCACGAAGGCACGAAGAACACGACGTAAGGCAGCCGATTCATAACGCCAAGACGCCAAGTGACCAAGACGCCAAGGAAACAATCATGATCTGATACGCATCCCAAAAGGTATTGATGCGTTTCAAAGCACCGGGCGGAAGCTAGGTGCAACCATCTGATACTGCTCGTCACCTCCAAATGATGGATACGG
>JARFRI010000394.1 GCA_029287335.1 Phycisphaera sp.
TTGGTGGACGATGACTTGATTGAAGAGAACGCCGCACTGATTGATCGCACGGAAAATCCAAGCGCGGCGGGGGAAGTGTTCGATACGCTTTTTACCAAACTCTGGCACAGCGATGAATCGGGCGTCAGTGATGAGCGCGGCAACGTCCAGGCACGCGTCTTCACCGGGTGGTATCACATCTCCGCAGTGTTGCCCGATGGTACGCGGATCGAGAGCGAGGCCTACATACCCAAGGCCGATCGCAGCATGCGCATCATCCTTCAGACGACAGCGGCAGAAGCCAAGTAAGCCCGAGGCCGACGCTTAGCGTGTGCTGTCCTGATAGGTTCGGCGGCGTGTTGTTTCGCTGTAGCGATCGCGCACTCGGCCGTTGTAGATGTATTGCCGATCGGTCGTATAGGTGACGCTTTGTTCCTGCCGTGGCGAGACGTAACCGGCAGTGACAAATGGGCCGACATCGCGCCGACCGACATACCACGGCTCGTACGTGGGCTGGGGGCGTTGGGCTGAGCGGACAACGGATGTCGTTAAGGCCAGTGATCGGGCGTGTCCGAAGTCATCGTAGAGGGGTGCAACATCGCGATAGGTATAGCCCGGCCGGGTCTGGCAGCCCACGAGTAGCAGGGCGGATAGGCCCATTGCCGATAGGAGTAGCGGATGAGATCGCATGCCTGAAAGCTACCGCATGCGGCAGCGAATGCCAATGCAATCCATGAACAGATACGAAGCAACGGTGGCCGTCTGCAATCAACACTTTTGCGTTTTATCTGCAAGGCAGGGCGGTGGCGTGTTGTGTCGGATGTTGCACAAAAACAACACCGCCAGCTACTCGCCGTCCTCGACAGTATAGATCACGCGCCAGAGCGGGACCGCGAGCGATGCCCCAAGAAGCGTCGCAACGAGGTAGGCCCAGAGGCTTTGAAGTGCGTCGCCATTGATCGAGACGAGTGCGGGGGCCAGGGATCGTGCCGGGTTCTTGGATGCGCCGCAGATCGGCCCGGCAAACATGGCCTCCAAGCCAACGGTCGCCCCGATCGCGATCCCCGCCATCAGGCCGCGCTCCTTGGACCCAATCGCGACACACAAAATGACAAACATCAGGATCAGCGTCAGCAACAGTTCGAGCAGGAACGACTGCCAGACCAAACCCATGTCATGCGGAATGGTTGCGCCGAGGGTTTCGCTCGAAGGGAACAGCGCGCGGAGCATCCCCGCAGCTAGCAAGGCCCCGACGACCTGCGCGATGACATACGGCAGGACACGTGCCCCGGGGAACTGCTTAGCCAGCCAGAAGCCCACCGTCACCGCGGGGTTGATGTGTGCGCCGGAGACATCGCCGATGGAATAGATCACTGCCGCGACGATCAGCCCCCAGGTCAGCGCGACGCCCGCGTGGCCGATCGACCCCGGCAGCACTTCATTGACGACCATGGCCCCGCAGCCCGCGAAGACCAGGCAGAACGTGCCAAATACCTCGGCGATCAATTTGTTGCCCAGCTGGGGGTGAGACATGTTCGGAATGGTATCAATCGCCAACGCAGGCCGTTTTAAGCTTGTAATAGTTCCACTTTTGTGCCGTATCTCTTTCGTTGAGTTGACCCGACTGACGGGATCACCCATAATGTGAGATTCGAATCGCTGGATGGTGTCATCCAGAACTTCCAAGAACCGCCACGCCGCAGCCGCGGCCGACGCATCCAAGAGGGCCCTGTCAAAAGCAGGGTACACACATCATGGCCAACTACACCGGCCCAAAGGTCAAGCTCTCCCGCCGCGTCGGCGTCCCCATCGCCGACATCCCTAAGCACACCGCCAAGCGCCAGCTCAACCCACCGGGTATGCACGGCTTCCGTGGCCGTCGCCTGCGTGACTACGGCGTCCGCCTCAACGAAAAGCAAAAGCTCCGCTTCCACTACAACGTGATGGAAAAGCAGTTCCGCCGCTATGTCGCAGAGGCGGGCCGCAAGCCGGGCAACACCGGCACCGTCATTCTCCGCCTGCTCGAGCAGCGCCTGGATAACGTCATCCGTCGCCTGGGCTGGGCACGCACGATCTGGCAGGCACGCCAGATGGTCGCCCACGGCCACATCAAGATCAACGGCAAAAAAGTCGACCGCCCGTCCTACCAGATGAACGTCGGCGACGAGATCTCCATGAAGAAGGACAGCGGCACCAAACTCGTCCGCGAGAACATGGAATCCCTGCCCGGCCACGAGGTCCCCGGCTGGCTCGAGTACAACCCCTCGACCCTCGCCGCCCGCATCGTCGCCACGCCGACCCCCGACCAGGTCCCGTTCGACGTGAACATGAACCTGATTGTCGAATTCTATCGATAAGCGAACATTCCGGGCAGGGCGATGAACATCAACTTCAGCAAGAAATGGGCGCTGCGATTACTCGCAGCGCTCTTTTTTCTTATCGGTGTCCTATTGGTCATCTTTGGCGATGGAAGTGTTCGTGCGAGCAATGGCTTTGGATTGCCGGGCGGTTCGAATGACCTGATATGGTTCGCGATTGCGCTAATCACATTGGTCTCAGCCGAGTTCTGCAAGGACTGAGCGAACACCTCACGCAGCATCGCCAGCGACTTGGGCACGCCGACCTTCCAGTCGTCTTTGCCCTCAAACTCCAGCGAGATGAAGCCCTTGTAGTCGGCGGCTTTCAGGATCTTCGCGACGCGTTGGTAGTCGATATCTAACTCGTACCAGATCCCGCCGCCGAAGTAGGTCTTGGCTTGGACGAGCACGGCATCATTTGCCAGCGCTTCATACTCGCTGTATTGATCGGAAAGTGAGTTGCCTGTGTCCAGCGTCGTACGGAGCCAGGGCGAGTCGACCGCGTTGACGACGCGCATTACGCCCGCGGCCGTCCGGCGAACAAGCAGGCCGCGTCCGCCAGCCAGGTCGCCCGGTTCGAGACGAAGGTGTTGACCGAGCCGGGCAACCTTGAAGCATTGATGGGCCTGGCCGGCCGGTGGGTGAATTCGATTCGTGAACGCAAGCCGATGAAGAAGTTGATCCTCGACATGGACAGCTCGGTCAGGCCGACACACGGCGACCAGGAGGGCTCGGCATACAACGGCCACTTCGGCTGCGACTGCTACCACCCGCTGTTCGTGTTCAATCAGGATGGCGATGTCGAGCAGGCCCTGTTGCGCAAAGGCAACGTCGCCGGCGCCAAGGATTGGAAGTCGGTGCTCGAACCGGTGATCGCCCGCTACCACGATACCGATGTGCCCAAGTTCTTTCGTGGCGATGCGGCGTTCGCCATCCCGGGTCTGTACGAGCTGCTTGAAGCCGGGGACTACCGTTACGCCATCCGCCTCAAGTCCAAACCCATCCTGGAGCGTGAGATCGAGCACCTGTTTCGACGACCGGTGGGGCGGCCCTCGAAGAAGCCGCTGGTGCGTTACCACGCCTTCACCTACCAGGCCAAGAGCTGGGACAAGCCTCGCCGCGTGGTGGCCAAGGTGACTTGGCATCAAGAAGGACTCTTTCCGCAGTTCGGGTTCATCGTGACCAACCTCACCGGTTCGCCCCGGCAAGTCACTCGGTTCTATAACCTGTCTCTT